>JANYAH010000316.1 GCA_025361425.1 Candidatus Solibacter sp.
TAGTTCCACTTTGGCTCTCCTGTTTTCCAAAACCGTCCTTCCTTCTGGGCCTGGAGGCCCGAAACAAGGTATACGATTTATGGTTTACAGGTGGGGCCAGATCAAAGCATCGAAAGGGGCCAATTCAGAGTAGCGAACTCAGCACCCCGTCGCAGGGCCAAAGACTCTCGCATCCCTGGAACGGCAGATGATCCTGGAAGCCCTGGAGGAGTCCCACGGGAACCGCAGCTATGCCGCCCAGCGGGTGGGAATTTCGCGGCGGACGCTCAGCCGGCGGCTTCGGCAATACGGCATAGCGGAAAGCGCTGCGGGAGACGACATCTCCCGGAACCTGGCGGCGCTAGCCCTGGCGACCGCGCACACGGCTGTCGTACGCCGCGATGAGACCACCGCCCGGTGAAATGTCCCGGTATCCGAAATACGCCTTCCAAAGAAGCTTTCCGCCGATCAGTCTTGTGAAGTCCCGTTGTGTCATCTGGAACACGCCCTCCGCCCACCCGCGACGAGGCGAGGACCTCGCGCCCATCCTCTCTGCGGTGCCATCTGCGCCTGCGGCCGGGGACGACCTGACTTGGGCTTACCTGCCAGGCGGCCGTACTGGTGCGCCTGCTCGGGGGGAAAGCGCAGAAGCGTTGGACATCAGGCGCGGTGGGTGGCACCGGGCCGGTCGCGGCCGACTGAGACTTGCCAGGCGGATCTGCCGCGACGGACGCAGATGTTCAGATCGCGATCAACTTATCTGCGGGTGGATGCCTGCCACCCGCCGTTGACCTGGTGCACGACGTTCTGCCTCTCCATCACCTCGATCGCCCGACAGATTGCCCGGTAGTCACGATTGCAGACGCTGGCCAGGACCGTCAGGTCCCTCACGCCGTTCCGAACGTGCCAGGTGACCTTCTCGGCCAGATCCGCCCACTCCGGCGGCGCCACGGGTGCCCTGGCCTTCTCAGCCGCGGCGAGGGCTGCGTAGTGCTCTGCCGCCTCCCGGTGCAACCGCTCGTGGGCGACATCGAGCTCTACCTCGTGTTGCTCCGCGCGCGTAAGCTCGGTCTCCGGAGCTGTGGGTTGGGGGCCATCCCCATGGAACGGACCGAGCACGTTGTCGTCGAAGAGGGGGGTATCGTCATCGGCCGGCTGCGGGGCGGGGAGCCACTCCTGCTCCACGCTCTCCAGGACCGGGGCCGGGGCCGGGTACGCGTAGTGCTCTGTCGACACGGTGATCTGGTTGTCCAGGTCGTCGGCCGCGTAGGTTCCCCACGCTGAAGGATCGTTCTCCTCCGCTTCGAGCTCCCAGTCCTCTCGCGCGCGGGTATCGTCATCTCGTATCAGCATCCCGGTATCCTGGGCCTCCGGGTTCCAATGAAGACGGGGCCGCGCGGCAGGGCTTCATCGAGGATGGGGACTTCACGCGGGTGATCACGGAGTTGCCCTCGTACCTGGTTCCGATTGCCACCGTGGGCTACGAGACCGGCATCCGCAAGGGCGAACTCAAGAAGATCGAGTGGGAGCAGGTTGACTTTAACGCCCGCTTGATCCGCTTGCGGTCGGGCCAAACGAAAGGCGGCAAGCCGCGCACCGTTCCCTTCCTCGGCGACATGAGGGATCGGATGGCAGCCTTCAGGGCGTCGAAAAGCTCTACAAGTCCGAATGGTACTGACACAATTTCTGACACAGTGCCTCCAAATGACTCTGGCTCCTGATCGCTCAGGAGCCAGTTAACTGATTTGTTATCTATGGTGCGGGGGAGGGGACTTGAACCCCTACGGGATTTCTCCCGCTAGCACCTCAAGACACTTGACAGGGTTTAGCCGGGTATCCCGATCTTGCGTTCTCTGGAAGTAACACGGAAATCACTATCCCCGAGTATCCCCGGTCCTCCCCAACACCGTTGCAAAACCATTAGCACTCTTCCGTCGAGGCCATGTGCCGGACGCCGGCGGCGCGCGGCGCGAAAGTTGCGGTTGCTGGACACAACGCGGAGCAAGCAGTCGCATGCGCTCAAGCGCTCGGGGAGAGGAGCTTACGCAGCGCAGTGCGGCTGACCTCACAGGGTCGCAGCCGGAGAGCATGGTGGAGGAAGTAGCCGGCCACTACGGGCGGCTGGACATTATGGTGAACTGCAGCGGGCTGAATCGCGGAGAAAAGGCCGGCGAGGTCACCGAAGAGCGATTCGACTACGTGCTCGACGTCGTGGCCCCCACGTTCGTCCGCACCGAACAAGTGGCGCAGACGCTCTCCGACGCCTTGTTCTACAATGGGCTGGCAGCACGTATTTCACTGGGCCGGATCGCGGAACCGGACGAGGTTGCCAACGCGGCCTTGTTCTTCGTCTCCGGCGCTTTCCGATTTCATTACGGGACAGACGCTTTATCTTGATGGCGGCATGACCGCCGCCCAATAGGAAGAAGAACAATGGCACGCAGATTAATTGACCTGAGCATGCCGGTGCATAACGACATGGTCAGCTTTCCGCGGGTAGTGCGTCCCGCTCTGGTCATGTACGAAACATGGCGTGAATTCGCTGAACGCATAGGCGCCTCAAAACACGGTGTGGACTGGCTGACCGCGCACTGCAAGATCGTGCTTGGCGACCACATTGGAACTCACATGGACTCGCTTCGCCACATGCGCGAAAACGCGCCCGGGCCCGAAGGGATCCCGCTGGAGTATTGTTACGGCGATGGAGTCTGCCTCGATTTCCGCCACCTGCCGAAGGGAGCAGGCATTACGGTGCCGGATCTGGTAGCGGCGCTCGCGCGGATCGGATACACGCTCAAGCCGTTGGACATCGTGCTCATCCATACCGGGGCCGGCAAGATTCAGGACAGTGAAGCCTATCTCACCGATCACGTGGGAATGAGCGGCGAAGCCACCCACTGGATGCTCGACCGCGGCATCAAAATGATGGGCATCGACGCGGTCACGTTCGATCCGCCGGTATGGGCCATGTTCGAACGCAAGCAGTTATGGGAGGCGCACCGGGTGATGTTGGAGCGCGAATACTACCACCTGGAGAACATGAGCCACTTCGACCAGTTGCCGCCACATGGTTTTAAGCTCAGCCTCTTCCCGGTTAAGTGGGTGAATACGACGGCCGCGCCGGTGCGCGCCGTGGCGATCATCGACGACTAATCGTGCGTGACCTCGATCCGGAGGTACCGAATGTCAAGTGTGCTGAAGAGACTAATCCCGTTGCTGCCGCTGTTCGGCTCGATTTGCGCCGCACAAGAGGCTCCGCTTCGCACGGAGAGGCTTCGTTGCGAATACCTCTCAAGCCCCATGACGGTGGAGGCCAGGGAACCCCGGCTGAGTTGGACCCTGGCAGGCGACGGGCGCGGGCAACGGCAGACCGCGTATCAGATATTGGTTGCATGCGACCTCGGTCTGCTCGGCCGGGACAAGGGCGATCTGTGGGATACCGGCAAGCGAGCCGGCGACCAGACCACGCAGATAGCCTATAGCGGGAAGCCGCTGGTGTCTCGGCAGAAATGCTTCTGGAAGGTACGGATCTGGGACCGGCGCGGCAAGGTGTCGCGCTGGAGCGAGACAGGGACGTGGTCCATGGGGTTCCTCCAGCCCGCGGATTGGAAAGCCGGGTGGATCAGCTATCGTGACCGGTCGCCTTTGCACACCTCCCGCGAGAGGCTCTACCTGCCGCCCCCACGCCATTACCGCAAGAGTTTTGAAACCGGAAAGCCCGTGCGCCGCGCTGTGCTATATGGTTCCGCTGGGAATCTTCGACGCCTATCTCAACGGCCGCCCGGCCAATCCGCGGTGTCTTTCAAGCCAGCTTCGTAGGCGCGGACGGCTCGCTTGCCGTGCAGGCGCAGACCGCCTACGTGCTCGCCCTGGCGCAAGACCTGCTTCCGGACGCGTTGCGTCAGAAAGCCGCGGACAAACTGGCCGGCATGATCCGGGACAATCAGCACCACATGACAACCGGCTTTCTGGGCACGAGTGCCCTTCTCCTGGTACTATCCGCCAACGGCCATCACGATCTGGCGGTACGGCTTTTTCAGAGTCGCGAGTTTCCCGGATGGGGTTATGAGGTGGAGAACGGCGCTACCACCATCTGGCTGGGAGCGCTGGAACAGCTACACGAAGGAGGGCGGCTTCTTCGCGCCCGCCATGAACTCTTACAGCCACTATTCGTTCGGCGCGGTTGGAGAATGGATGTTCCGCTGGCTGGCCGGGATCGATTCCGACGGCGCCGGCTATCGGAAGATCGTCATCAAGCCGGGACCGCCCCCAACGCCGACCGTACGCCGGCGCCCGTTAAGTGGGTTAACGCCTTTTACGATTCCATCCACGGCAAGATCGTCTCAAAGTGGAAGCACGAGGACGGCCGCTTCCAACTGGAAGTCACCATTCCCCCGAACACCACGGCACTGGTAATGATCCCTGCGGCGTCCGCATCCAAGGTGACGGAAAGCGGCCGCGCGATTGGCCCCACCGGAGACGTAAAGTTTCTGCGGCAGGAGGGTGACCGGGCGGTATTTGAAACGCAGTCCGGCACCTATCGCTTTCTGGCCGGGCGCTAGCCGGACATTCTCCGCTTCGTCCTGCTAGAATGAGCACCAATCAGGAATCTCTGCTGGTCAGTGTATGGATTTCAAGGGTCTCGATCTTAACCTGCTGTACGTCCTGGATGCACTGCTCCAGGAGAAGAGCGTTACGCGCACGGGCGAGCGTATCCACTTGAGCCAATCCGCGACCAGTGGCGCACTGGCGCGCCTGCGCGATTTCTTTCACGACGAACTCCTGGTCCAGATCGGCCACAAACTGGTGCCTACGCCACTGGCCGAGGGGCTGGTAGAGCCGGTTCGGGAAATGCTGATGCGTGCCGAGGCGATTGCGCACAAAGTCCCCGTGTTCAACCCCTCGGTATCTACCCGAAGGTTCAAGCTCGTCATGTCGGACTACGTGGTGAGCGTGCTGATGCCGGAGGCGGTGCAGTTGCTGGAAAGTACCGCTCCCGGCATTGCCGTGGATCTGCTCTCCAACGCCGAGAATGCTGTAGAGGTGCTTGACCGGGGCGATGTGGACCTTCTCATTTTGCCGAGAAGGTACGCGTCGCCGCATCATCCGTCCGAGGCCCTGTTCGACGACGGCTACGTCTGCGTGGCCTGGACGGAGAACCGGGCCATCGGGAGCAGTCTGTCGCTCGATGAATACCTGGCGGCGGGACATGTGGCAGTTCGGCTGGGTACCCGACAGATGCCGGTGTTCGACGAGTTGGTCTTTGAGCGGTTGGGACACCAGAGGCGCCTCGAAGTGATCACGGCGACGTTCAACACGGTGCCACAACTGGTGATCGGCACGTCTCGTATCGCCACGATCCCGGAAAGGCTCGCCCGGCGCTACGCGCAGCACCTGGCCCTACGGATTTTTCCAACGCCCGTGGAACTGCCGCGGCTGGACGAGATGACACAGTGGCATTCCGTCCGTAATGCCGACCCCGCCGTGACGTGGTTCCGCGAGTTGTTGAAACGGTCAGCCGTGCTGAGCAGCCATCGCACACTGGGGGCCGCTCAGGCGGACGCAAACGGGGAGCCGTAGTGTGTCCCGGTTCCGGGTTGTCCCCTGCTACTGGTCCTGAGCTCCGAGCGCAAGTTGGACCCTGGTGACCGCGTAGCGGGCTTCCCGGGTCACCGCGGTGTCGTCCACCATGGATTGCGCCAAAGCCAGTGCCTTCCTGGTGGGATAGAACGGAAGCAGCGCGAGCAGCGATCGCTTTTCTTCAGGCTGCTTCGCCAGCCCCGCCGCCAGCACAATCAGGTCCACCGTCTGGGGTATGGTTCGGCTGGAAGGCGCGGAGATTAGCTTGATGTATCCGCGCAGCGCCAGCACTTGTTGGACAGGCGTGGCGCCCTCTTTCACCAGATTCAGCAAGTCCGGCATGGGAACCGGGCTTTGCCATTCGGAGAGGGCCAGGATGCCGGCGCGCACAATTTCTGGGTCGGTGGAGGTCAGCGCTTTGCGCAATGTCGGAAGCGCGTCGTCCGAGGTTGTCTGCCCCATCACGTCCAACAAGGCAGTGCGAACCGGGGTATCGTGGGATGAATCGTAGGCCGCCACTACCTCGGCGACCTTGGCGGGGGAGCGTTTCACCGCGGCTGCTACCGCGGCGGCCGCGGCGCGGCGGTCTGTTGCATCCTGCGTCGCCGCCAGAATCGAAAGCAAGGCGGCGGATTGTTCGGGACCGGCGGCCGTCCGCAGCGCGCGAAGGGATTCGCGGCGGACTTCCTGGTTGGAGTCCTTGGCCGCCAGGAGCAATGCGCCGGCGGCGGACACCTGGTTCCGCGCGCCTGCCGCCCGAATCAGTTCCAGCTTCGGTGCTCCCGGTGCGGAAGCGATGCCGTCCGCCAGCGCCTTGTCGGCCTCGGCGCCACGGATGGTCTCCAGACTTTCTCTGGCGGCGCTTTGCTCCGCGCCGGCGGAAGCCGCCGCGGCCTGTGCCAGAACCATCACGCTGGCTCCGTCGCCGATGCGGGAAAGGGCCACCAGCGCCGCCTTGCGAACGCCGGGCTCGCTGCTTTTGACCGCGTCGGAGATCAGCGGACGCGCAGCCGGATCGCGCCGGCGGCCGAGCGCGGTAATAATTCGCGTCTGCGCATCGGGCGTCCCCTTGGTGTAGGTCTGCATCAGAGTCTTGGTGACTTCCGGTCCCGGAAATGCACTTACCAAACGAATGGCGGCGGCCTGAATCACAGGGCTCGCTGCGGTCAATTCCTTCAACAGTTCGGGCGGCGGCTGCTTACCAGCCAGAGCCGTCAGCCCGCCCAGGGCGGCCACGCGAATCGTGTCCGGCTCAGCAGCGTTATTCAGTTGGCGGTAGGCCTTAAGCGAGTCTGCTGGAGCGCCGCCGGCGGCCACGCGGCCGGCGCAGTGAAGATATTCCTCGGTAACCTGCAACCGGCGTTTGCCGGTAGCTCCGCTTCCGTTGGGCTCCAGTGCCGATAGCGCTGCCCGATCACCGATTGCAGCCAGGGCAGCTGACGCGGCTTCCACAATACCCTCGGTAGGAGATGCCAGTAGAGGCTTCAGGATTGCCACGGAACCCGGATCGCGGCGCTGACCCAGAGAATTGATCACGCCGACCTGGGCCTTTCCCGTGGTCGCCGCGACTGCCGCACGCAACGCCTGAACCGAAGCGTTGCCGGGGATCCGTTCCAACGCGCCGCGGGCCATGTCGTTGGTGGGTTGCTGCTTCAGCAACGCCGCCAGCGCAGGCACCGATGCATCGCTGCCGATGTAGCCTAATTGGCGGCAGATATATTGCTTTCCGGCCAGGGTCGCTGAGGGCAGGATCTCAAGCAGCCGGCTCTCGATCCGCTTTACATCCGCGGGAGAAGCCAGCGAGCCCTGCAAAAACGCGTCAAAGCGGAACAGAGGTTCGTGGCTCTTGTTGTACTCGAACGCGGCGATCTGCGTCAGCACCGGTTCCATGGCGGCGAGAATCGTTCCGGGCTTTTGGATGTCGATATACGGTTGTGCCGCCAGCGGCATGACGACCGCCAGCAAGCTCACAAACAGAACTACGTATTTAGTCATGAGGATCCTCGTCACTGCGGCTTGACGTTGCCCGGCGTCGTGTCTGTTTTCAGGTCGCCCAGAGCGAACTGAATTCCAGCCAGGAGGTGCTCCAGAAACAGCGGCTCAAAAAAGTTCTCCATGCCGTGGCCCATGGTCGTATAGAAGATCCGGCCGTTCCCTTCGCTGCGCACCCAACTGATGGGATAGATGTTGTCGTCCTTCGTGCACCGCACCTCGGGAGGAAACGGTTTAGCGGACCGGCCGCCGCACTGGCCCTGATTCATGTCGGTCTTAGCCAAGTCAATGCTGGTGAGAATGTGGAGGCGCGCCGGCGAATAAGGCGCGTCGAAAAACCGGAAAAACTCGTCCGCGAACTGCACGGATTTGCCAACGAAGGGCTTGGTGATCGGGCTGTTCGGATCGTCCACCTTGAAGGTGACCCGTTCGGTGGGTTCCCTGTGATAGCCGCCTCTGGCGCCGATGACCGCGCTGAACTCGGGCCAGTCCACGTTGGTGAATGGCGCCGCGTGATAGCCGGCGAGGCCGCCGCCGCCGCGGATGTAGCTGAGGAAGCTCTCTTTCAGTTCGGGCGTGTCGAAGATAGGTCCGATGGTGCTGTTTAGAAAAATCGCGTCGAACTGCTTCAGATTAGCGGCTGTCAGCATTTCGGGACGATTGTCGAACACCGGCTCAAACGCCTTGGTATGGGCCGCCATCATCTCCAGCGCGGCTTTGGCAAAGGGGATAGACGGATGCTGGCCGTGACCGATGTTGATGTCCAGCACCAACATGCGGCGCTCTTTCGCCGGCTTGGCGGGCGCGGCGGCCGGGATGACCTTTTCCATTCGCTCCCGCTCCTCAGGGGTCGGCGCCCTGGGGCCCCTGGCCGGCGGGGCAGTCTGGGACAACAGCAGGAAGCTCCCGGCGAAAAACGGAACTGCAAGCCACAACCTCATAGCGTCACCTCCGGAACATCGATCCGCCAGGGACTGCGCATGGAGCGGAAGCGCCGCCGGTTGGCCTCGGGATCGTCGATGAAAACTTCCTTAACCGGGTCGAACCGGACTTTGCGTTTCAGCCGCATGGCGACATCGCCCATCTGGCACATCATCTCGTCGTGCGCGCCATTCTCCACCGTGGATATGGTCCGCTCTCCGGTCCGGATCGCGTTGAAGAAATTCTGCTTGTGGTCGTTACTCTTGATTACGTGGCGCTCGTTTGGACCGATGAAAGAGCGCATCAGGCTCGCAGGATTGGTCCACATCCCTTCACGCGCCACGTAAATCCAACCCTTGGTCCCCACTAGGCATGCCGCCATTGCGCCCTGCCGGAACTGTTCGTACTTCCGCTTGGCAGTGGACATGTCCATGTACTCGCAGATCACGCCATTGGCGTACTTGTATTCGATGTCGTAGATGAACGCCGTGTCGCGGATATCGGTGTGAAAGACTCCTGTGCCTTCGGCGCTGATCGGCGTGGTGCTGTCGGCTTCGTTGACCCACTGGGCATAATCCAGATCGTGAATGCCCCACAATCCGCCCATGTGCCCCAGTCCGTAGTCGGTAATCGACATCCAGATATTGGTCACGCGGCGATCACTGTAGCGGTGGTAGGGAGAAGGTCCCAGCCAAGTGTCATAGTCGATACCCGGCGGCGGGTCTTTGACCTCTTCCTCGATGCGCGATTTGGCATAGCCGTATCCGCCATTGGAACAGATCAGAATCTTCTTCAACTCGCCGATTCTGCCGTTCATCACCAGTTCCGTGGCGAACCGGTAGTTGTTGCTGGACCGCTGCTGCGTCCCAAACTGGTAGACCACGCCCGAGCGCAGTACCGCATCGCGCGATGCCTGCGCCTCTGCGATGCTGAGGGCAAAAGGCTTCTCCGAATACATGTGCTTGCCCTGTCGCGCCGCTTCGATATTGATCAGGGGGTGCCACCGCTCGCCGGTCGCGATCAACACGGCATCGACGTCCTTGCGGGCCAGCAATTCGCGAAAGTCGTTGTGAGTGACACAGGACTTATCGCCGTACTTGGTGTCCACTACGGACTTGCCGGCCTGCCGCCGGTCTTCCTTCACATCGCAGATGGCGACGACGCGGACTTCTTCGTAATTGACCAGGTTTCTCAGGTGCCCGCCGCCCATACTGCCCACGCCAATCGACGCGATCTGGATGCGCTCGCTGGGCGCAGTCGCACCGTTCATGCCCAAGGCCGACCCGGGGATGATCGCCGGGAAGCCGGCAACTCCGGCGGCTGCTAGCGCCTTCTTGAGGAATCTCCGCCGTCCCATCGGCTGTTTCTGTTTGGCCACAAGCCCTCCTTCTCCGCGTCCCGCGATCCGCAGTACCGAATGCCGGCACGCAGCCGGCAGCCGAAGCGATACACTCCGGCCGCCGCTTGAGATTCACATATTCCGACCGGGAAGTCAAATTGACAGCACCGCTTGCGAGCATTTATAAAATCAATGGCCTAAACCACAAGAATCGGCGTTGCCGATACCGGGAATTAGCAGAATCGTTGCCCAAAACAAGTGCAATTCATATAGAGTTGTCCTAAGCCGAAGTTGCGTAGCGATTTAGCGTTCCGGGAGCCTAATTTCGGGTCCGGCTTGTTCGCTAATAAGGTCCGGCAAGTGCTTTGTGCATGATAGGATGCGGCCTGAGAGTATGCCGTCGGCTAAGGATGAGAACTTATGGTAAACAGAGTATTTTACGGGTTTGTCTCAATCGTTCTGCTTGCGACCACATGTCTGGCGCAGCGTGACCGTGGAGTTTTGACCGGCATTGTCACAGATCCTAGCGGGGCCGTAGTCCCGAACGTGCAACTGACCGTCACGTACATTGAAACCAGCTCCGTCTTCCGGGCCACATCGACGGAAGCCGGTGCATACTCCGTGCCCAACCTGCCGATCGGGACTTACAAGATCGACGCCGAGGCCCCCGGTTTCAAGAAGCTCGAGCGCTCGAACATCAAACTCGAAATGGGGCAGACGCTGCGCGTCGATCTGGAGATGGAAGTGGGCGCGCTTGTCGAATCCGTCAAAGTCTCAACTGAATTGTCGCGGGTCGAGACGGAATCTCCCCGGGTGCAGGCCACCATGGATAATTCGGAAGTCCGCAACGTACCCCATACGTTCACCGATAACGACCGGGCGCGGACTGTCGAAGGCTGGATCTATAGCCTGCTCCCGGGCGTAGCCGGGAGTCCGCAGACCAGTTATATCAACGGAATAAACTCGTCCAGCACCAAAGTGACCCTGCTGGACGGTACACCGGGAGGTGCGCAGGCGGGCGGCATCATCACCGAATCCTCCCCGTCGCTGGAGGCTGTGGGCGAGTTCCAGGTGATCACCGCCGGATACACAGCGGAATTCGGCCGGTTGGCACAGGGCGTCCTCAGCTACTCATTCAAGTCCGGCACGAACGAGATTCACGGCTCCGCATACGGGGGAATCAAGAACGAATTCTTCGATGCCAATACTTTCACGAATAACTTTTTCGGCCGCAAGCGCGATCCAGACCGGAAATACAACTACGCGCTCAGCTTCGGCGGACCCATTTACGTTCCGAAAGTCTACAACGGCAAGAACAAGACGTTCTTTTACGTAACCTACGAAAGGTACAATCAGCACCTTTTCAGCAACGGCGCCCCCAACGCCGCTTACCCACTGCAGGACTTCTGGAACGGCGATTTCAGCCGCCTGATGACCGACCCCGGCTTGAAGAAGGTGGGAACCGACGCCCAGGGACGCGACATCGTGCAGGGGATGATCTATGACCCCAACACGGTGAGCCTGCTGCCGGACGGCTCCGGGCGCTATATCGCCGAGGTGTTTCCGGGCAATATCATTCCCAAGAACCGGCTCAGCACGGTTTCGCAGAACGTCATGAAGGTCGGCGTGCCGCGCTATCTGCCGACTTACAAGGATCCCAAGACCGGTCTGTACCCGCTACAGCAAAACGCCAACTGGCCTTCGCTTCGAGATTCGGGTGTCGCCCAAATCTCTGATTTCGCCCAGCATCAGTTCGACGTGAAGATCGACCGTATCATTTCCGACCGGCATAAGTTGTCGGGCGGATACGACTTCAACCGGCGCCCAGTGGTGGAACCGCGCACCGGTGGCCTGTGGGACTACAACGTTTCCACGGGCGGGCCCTGGGCGCAGGATTTCTACCAGAACATGAATACCCACCGTGCGCGACTGTCGGAAGACTGGACTGTCTCGCCGCGCATCTTCAACCATTTCGCGGCCTACTATAACCTCAACACCAACCCTCCCGGTGACATGAATACCGGAACCGATGGCGCCGCGGTATACGGCATCAAGGGTGTCAGCCTGAACAACTATCCCAACCTGAACTGGGGTGGTGGGCCAATTTACGGTTTGTCTTATCCGCAACCGTTCTTCGCCTATGTCGCCCGCTCCTATATTTACGGTTTTAGCGATACAGTAAGCTTCTCGAAGGGCCGTCACTTCCTCAAGGCGGGCTACGACAACCAGAATTACTTCCGGACCGGTCCGGTATACGACAAGGGGAATTCGGGCCTCAGCCTGACCTTCAGCCCCGCCACCACCAACATTCCCAACGTGGCCGTGAACTCCACCTATACGGGCTACGCCTTTGCATCGTTCATGCTGGGCACGGTATACAGCGGCTCACTGGGCGTTCCTGCGCCCACTACCGCGCACTACAACTACCATGGCCTGTTTTTGCAGGACGATTTCAAAGTTCGCCCGAATCTGACGTTGAACCTGGGCGTGCGTTGGGACTACAACCCGCTGAGCTACGAATCTCACGACCGCCAGGGCAGTTGGGACCCCAACGTTACCGACCCGTACCTGGGACTAGGTCTCAAGGGCGCCTATACCTTCGCCGGCACTTGCAGTGGATGCACCGGCAGCCGGACCTACGGAAAGCGCGACTTCAACAACTTCGCTCCACGCCTGGGCTTTGCCTGGACAGTGGCTAAGGACACCACTATCCGCGGCGCCTACACAGTTCAGTACCTGGGGGATGATGTAAACCTCGGCCCGAACATCATCGGCGCGGGCAGCTTCGATCTGGGCGCCGATCCGGTGCATCCGTGGACCGGAATCTTCAACTGGGATGGCGGTATTCCGCAGAACCGGTACGTCCCGCCGACACAAAATCCGTCCTATGCCGACACGGTGGGAAGCGCCACCATGGTCGATCCCCGGTACGGAATCACCCCGTACATTCAGCAATGGAATCTGAACATCCAGCGCATGCTGCCCGGCAAGTTCCTGCTGGATGTGGGCTACATCGGCAACAAGGGAACGAAACTGCGTGGCGGTCTGGTGCGGCCCAACCAGACGCCCGTATCGGTCATTGCCCAGTACGGCGCCACCCTCTCCAATACCATCAGCAATGCGGCGGATGCAGCCAGGTGGGGCGTGCGTTATCCGTACGCCGGCTTCGTCGGCACGGTCAACAGCGCGCTGCGCCAATACCCGCAGATCCGGGCCAATAACACCATCGGCGTTACGTCTCCCCCGGAAGGCATGTCGAACTACAATTCGTTGAGCGTAACCGTGGACCGGAAGTTCAACAAGGGTCTGTCGATCTACGCGGACTGGGTTTGGTCCAAGAGCCTGAATAACACCGAGGGCGGATCGCTGGACTACTACAACACCGCCATCGAAAAGGGGTTGGCCAGCTTCGACACACCGCACCGGTTGAAGGTGTTCTTTATGTACGAACTGCCGATGGGCCGCGGCCGGCAGCTTGGCTCTGCCATGCCGAAGGCGCTGGACTGGGTGGTGGGCGGTTGGGAAGTCTCCGGCGTGCTCAACTACTTTTCCGGAACCCCGTTGACCATCGGCGGAGTCGCCGGCATCCCCGGTTGGAACGGAGGCACTCCCCGGCCGAACTTCAAACCGGGCCAGATCCAGTACACGCCCGACAAGCAATCCTTCGACTACGCCAACCGGTTGTCCAACCCCGGCACGGACAAATACTTCGATCCAACCATGGTGAGCGCGCCGGCGCCGCTGTCCCTGGGATACTCGGCCATTCGGATGGGGAACTTCCGAGGTTGGGGCACGCGCAATGAGGACTTCGGCCTCAAGAAGTACTTCCGGTTCAAGGAAAAGTACGCTGCCCAGATACGGGCGGATTTCTTGAACGCTCTGAACCGGGTCACGCTGGCCAATCCGATCACCAGCCTGACCAGCCCCAACTTCGGCTACATCACCGGCGCGCCGGTGGGGAACCGCACGATGCAGTTGGGAGCGCGGCTGGACTTCTGAGATGGAGCGACCTGTCAAGCCCCCACCTGCCTGACGGGTTGTGTGTTCATCAGGCCGGCTTACCTCCGCACGAGGGAAGCCGGCCGTCTGTTTGGCCTGTGTGCAGAAAGGCCGCGAAGCGTCCCCGCTCTGGTGACCACCTGAGTTTCGTCTACAGAACGGGCGGAGGCAATGGCTTTGCGATTCGTGCGGAGGGCCGAATCCGTGTCGCGAAGCAGCCTTGCGCCCCTCGGGACAAATTGACTATCAAGGGTTCGCTCGCGCTCAGCTTCGCCGGCGCCTGCTCGGCAACCGGTGCGAGGGACGCGCCGATTTTGGCGGCCGCCGCGTTGAGGGTCTTGAGCAGGGATTCCAGGTTGCCTTCGTGGATATCCGAGGTGGTTCCGGTGATCCCAATGGCCGCCACGGTTCCATCCGCATTGGCGCTAACCGGCACCGCCAGACAACGCATGCCGAGATCGAACTCCTCGTTATCAAGGGCGTAGCCGCGCTCGCGCGTGAGGGCCAGTTCGTTGAGGAAATGGCGCGGCGAGCAGATGGTGTTGGCGTTGTGCCGCGGCAGGCGGTATTCGGTGATCATTCTGGACCATTGTTCTTTCGGCTGAAACGCCGCCAGAACCTTGCCCAGCCCCGTGCAGTGCAGATCGAGGCGCTTACCGAGCCACGTCATGGGCGCCGACACCTGCGGCGGATGCACCTGCTCGATGAGCACCGCCTGATCGCGGTCCAGGATGGCCAATTTGGCCGCCAGTCCGGTGGACCGCATCAGGCCGGTCAGTACCGGATAGGCGACGTCGCGCAAGGTCATCCCGCACATGGCGACATTGGCAAGGGAGAGAATTTTGAGTCCGAAGCGGTAGCGGCCGCTGTGATCGCAACGCTGGAGGTATCCGCGGCGTTCCAGGGCCACCAGCAGGGAATGCGCGGAGCTCTTCGGCACTCCCAGCCGGAGTGCAATCTCGGGAAGGCGGAGGCCACGCGTGGAATGCGCCAGCAACTCCAAAATCGTCAACGCCCGATCTACGGCAGGCGGCGAAGCTGTTTTTAGAGCATGCATTTCGGCACCGGATCCGAGCCAATTCTATCGCAACTCCAGAGGCGGCGGCGCATCCACTACAGGGTCCAGGGACTGCGCATTGGGCGCGTCAGCCAACGGTTGGCTTCCGGATCGCCGGTGAACTCCTCCCGAACCGGGTCCCAGCGCAGCTTCCGCCTGAGGTTCATAGCGATATACTCCTGCTGGACCACCGTCTGGTCACGGACGGCGGTCTCGACGTTACAGATAGTCGATTGGCCGCTGCGGATGGCGTTCAGCAGGTTGCGGCGATGGTCGTTGCTGCGGACGACCTGTATCTCGTTGGGCCCGATGGTCTCGGATGCAAGCTTCGCGGGGTTGGTGATCAGCCCCTCGCGGCTTACATAAATCCAGCCCT
The DNA here is from genome assembly GCA_025361425.1 of Candidatus Solibacter sp. Lineage (GTDB taxonomy): Bacteria > Acidobacteriota > Terriglobia > Bryobacterales > Bryobacteraceae > Solibacter. The sequence continues at coordinate 15,244 of JANYAH010000316.1, forward strand.
CGGTGCCGAAGAAGACGCTGGAGCCGGTGGATGGCAGAAGGTTGAACTCCTTGGCGCGCTTCTTGGCGCTGACCATATCCATGTGGATGAGGGTCACGCCATTGGCGTACTTATGCTCCACCGTCCACTCATAGGGCGTGTCGCGGATATCGTTATAGAAGGAGCAGGACCCTTCCACCTCGATGGGGCCGGTGGTGTCGGCGTCGTTGATCCACTGGGCAATGTCCACGTCATGAATGCCCCAGGCGCCATCGAGGCAACCCAAGCCGTAGTCACTGATGAATAGCCATGCAGCCGTGGAAACCCGCATGTCGGAGTAGGGCGCCCAGGCGGACGGGCCCAGCCACATGTCGTAATCGAACCCGGGCGGCGGATTCTTGGGGGTACCATACAGCTTGTCGTTCGGTCCGTGAACGGTACCGATCATAATGGTTTTCAGCTCGCCGATTTTCTTGTTGCGAACCAGTTCGACGGCGTGGCGGTAGTAGAAGCTGGAGCGCTGCTGGGTGCCGAACTGGAACGACACGCCCGCGCTCTTCACGGCCTTGCGCACCGCTCTGGCCTCGCCCACGGATAACGCCAGCGGCTTTTCACAATAGATGTGCTTGCCGCGGCGTGCCGCCTCGATGGCCACCAGCGGGTGCCAGCGTTCTCCCGTGGCAATCAGTACGGCATCCAGGTCAGGCCGCGCCAGCAGTTCGCGGAAATCGTTGTAGGTAGCACAGGCGGTATCGCCGTAGCGCATGTTGACGGCCGTCGAGATGCGTTCGCGGGTGGCCTGCTGAACATCGCAGATGGCCGCGACTCGAACGTCCTGGTTGGAAAGGAAGCCGCGCAAATCGCCGCCTCCCTGCCGGCCGACGCCGATGGCGCCGAGCACGATTTTGTCGCTCGGAGCGACATAGCCGTCCCGCCCCAACGCGGAAGCGGGGACGATGGCCGGAAACCCGGCCACCGCGACGCCCGTTAGTGCTTTCAGAAAATCTCGTCGCCCGTTCATACGTGTCATCCTCCCACAGGCGCCGGCCTTCCGGCGAGCGCGAATCGGATTGCTTACCAGTTCAACTTCCCTTGCACGGTGATCTGACGCGCGCCGGTAGTGCTGGTGATCTGCCCGAACAGGGTGCTGGTCGGGCTGAGGTTGGGCCCGCCCCAGTTGGGGTGGTTGAGAGCGTTCTTGGCTTCGGCGCGCAGTTCGAAATTCACTTTCTCGCGAATCCGGATGCTCTTGATCACCGACATGGCCCAGAGATTCCACCCGGGATTGCGGGAGCCCGTCAGGTAAGGCGGGAAGGTCCGGAAGTTGTTGGCGAGCTGCTGCGCGGCAACCGTATTGAACCCGGCGCCGGTGTTGAAATACCGGCCGATGGTTCTCTGCGACTTGGGCAGCGGAATGTCCTGCAGGTTGCCGGCAAACAGGACGTTGCCAAAATTCATCGGGGAACCGGTCTGTGCGACGTAGATGGCCTGAACCTGCCAGCCGCCGACGATGCGGTCGGTCCATCCGGGAACCGCATTGAGCCAGTGACGCCCCTTGCCGAAAGGTAGTTCGAAAATTCCGTTGGGGCTGAACTGATGCGGCCGATCCTGCGTGGAGATGCTGTGCTGCAGCGGACTCTGAATGCCGTTCAGGCGGCTATCGGCTTCCATGAATTTCGACCAGGTGTAATTGGCCATCAGGGTGAAGCCGTGCGAGAAACGCTTCTCGGCGCGTATGGAGAAGGCGTGGTACCACGAGAAACCGGAGCCGTTGGTGGAGGTCACACCAGTGAACCCTGGATATGGCAACAACAGTTGCGATACCGCTATGGTGGGGTTGGCGAGGGGTGTGGTGGCGAACTGCGAAATCCCGTAGAAAGGATTGGCGACCATGGACGCCATGGCGCTAATAGTAGCGGGGTCGCGCGCCGGCAGCCGGCTCAAGTATTGCACCGGAACGGAGTCCCAGGCGTTGCTGGTGCCCAGGTGGGTGGCGCGATTGCCCGTATAACCGAGTTCGACTAAAATCCGCGGCCCGAACTGGTGTTGGACGTTCAAGCTCCAGCGCTGGGAATAGGCCTGTTTGTTCTTTGGGTCAACGAAAGTGATGGCACGCCCGAGGAAGGTGTTGAGACCTCCGGAGGAGCGGGTGGGAGTCAGGATGCCATCGGGGAATGGATAGTTCTGAAGGTTAACCCGGAAGGTCAGCCCATTATCGGCGCTGGGCACCATGGTGGTGGCCTGGCTGAATCCGTTCTGGTTGATGCCGACAAAGTCGGCGGCGAACGTTTCATAGAAGATGCCATAGCCGGAGCGGATCACCGTGGTGGGAGACAGCAGATAGGTGATGCCGAGCCGCGGCATGAAGTTGTGAGCATTCAATTCGTAGATGCCACGGTTAGAGCCGTCGACGAACAACTGTCCGCCCCTTACCTGGAACTGACCGGCCGGGATCTGCGGGATCGGGTTCAAGGCGTAGGCGGCCTGAGCGGCGGCCTGGGTGGGGTTCGGGGAGGCGAGGTCGAAGCCGCGGTTGGCGCGGTCGAACCGCTCGGTTTCGGGAAACTCCAGTTCATGCCGGATGCCCAGGTTGACCGACAGTTTGCGAGTGACCTTCCAATCGTCCTGCAAATACCAGGCAAACATCTTGGAGGTAGAGGCGTAGGAATCGTTGCGGCTGATGCTGCCGCTGGTGGGCAGGCCGTAGAGGAAGGAGGCGAGCCCCTGGCCCATGGGCGAAGCTGCCGAGGTATCGTTGGCAACCGTCCAGTTGGAACTGAAACCGTAGGCCGGGGCGACATTGCCCCAGGTGTTGTTGGTGATCTGGGTGACGCGCAACTCCGTGCCGATGCGGAGAGTGTGGTTGCCTCGCATGTGGGTCGCGCTGGCAAAGAAGTTCTGGTAGAGTTGTCCGGCCTGCGATCCGCTGGCCGCACCAATTCCGGTCACGTTGTCGATGGTGATCGCCGGCATGGCGGTCATCGCCGGATTCAACTGGCTGACCAGTTTCGGATCGAGCCCCAACTTGTTAAGGTCGAAGCCCAGCGACATGGTGGGGCGCCAGGCGCTGAAACGGACCAGCCCGTAGCGAAAGTCGAGCACCCAACTGGGCGAAGGAGTAAAGACTTCGTCCATCGTCGCCCCCTGGTGGCAGTTGGACTGGATGCCGCCTATCGGCGATACGCCGTTGATGGTTCCAAAGGTGACGCTCTGGGTAGCCAGCAGACAATACCGGTTATAGGAGACGAAAGCCCGGTTGTTGTCGGAGATCACCTGGTCGACGCGGCCGAAGTGCTGCGCCATGTCGATGGAACTGTTGGGCACGCCGGTGTAGTTGTTCAAGCCGGTGCTGGTCCCCGTTGTATTGGGCAGCGGGTAGTAGCCCAGCAGCTTTTGCGCCACGGGGTTCAGGCGGCTGGAGGGAATGATGTTGCCGGCCAGCGGGGAACGGGAAACGTGTCCGCCGGCGGTGGCGACGGCGGAATTGGGGTCGAAAATCTGATACTGGCTGCCCAGCGCCAGCAAGTCGGAGAAATCGCCCTGCCGCTCCCTGGCGGTGGGCACGGTGAAGAGCCCGTTGGACGAATAGGGCATGAAGAAGTAGTCCCCGGCATACTGCCAGAAGGTGCGATTGCGGCCGTTGTATACCCCGGGGATGATGAGCGGACCGCCGCCCGTTCCGCGATAGCGGTTGAAACCGATGTAGGGGACGATGCCGCGGATCTTGTTGTGGGTGACCGGCCCGGTGCTCGGATCGTTGATGGAGCGCTTGGAGAAGAATTCCAGGGCGTTGAGATTCGTGTTGGTGTTCCAGACTACCAGAGCGCCGTGGAAGCCGTTGGTTCCGCTCTTCGTCACCATATTGATCTGGGCGCCGGTAAAGTGTCCCTGTGAAGCGTCGTAAGCGGCGGTCGAGACCTTCACCTCCTGTAGGATTTCGGGCGGCGGGACAATACCGGTGGTGCCGCCACCCTGCATGCTGGGCATGCCGTCGATGGACTGCACGCTCTGACCGGAGAGCGTGCCGACCGCGGCCGTACTCGTCACCTGGTTGTTGGCATCCGGAGTGAAGGTGGACGTGGGGCTGGTGAGCATCGACATGTTCGCGGCCAGCATGGTCGTGACAAGGGGATTGCTGGCGGGCAGCGGGAGGTTCTCCAGACGTTTCGAGTCCATAACCTGACCGGTGGAGGCCGAGGCCACTTCGAGCAGTGGAGCCTCGCCGGTTACCGTGACACTCTCCGATTGCGACCCGAGTTGGAGCGACAATTGGAGACTCAGCGCATCACCGACACGCA
>JANYAH010000147.1 GCA_025361425.1 Candidatus Solibacter sp.
TAGTGGCAAGGACGGGGATGTCAGCCGAATTATGGGCCAGCGCAGAGCAGAGTGCGACGCGGTCCGAAAAGCGGACGTGGTGGCGCGATGCGCGGACCACTATGACAATCGATACCCCAGCGCGGGATGAATCCGAAAAGATCACTGTGCCGCTGGCCACCCGCACACTAGAACAGGAGACCTGGTCGATCCTTCCCGCGCTGGTGTTGGAGGAATTGGTCGTAAATCTGGGCGGCATCGAGCCGAGCCATCTCGGCCCGCCGGAAAGCTATCGCAGTAGTAAGTAAACTGGTGAAAGATCAGAGGAGCAAACCATGTTCACACCGCAATTGATTCGATGGTCCGTTGGCCTGGCGCTGGTAGGGTTGGTGGTCGTGCCCACGGGGACTAAAGCCCAACAACAAACTACGCCTACCGTCACTCCACGTCCGCCGGCTGTGCTGTCTCCAGAAGCGCTGGAGCGCCAGAAGCTGACCCAGGAAGATCATCAAAGACTGATGGATCTCTTGCACATGACGACCATCCGGCGGGGCAGGGACGGCAACAACAGGGAGTCCCCCTTCTACGCGAACTACGATGAGGCCAAGGCCAATCCTTTCCCCAAGCTGCCTGATCCTCTGGTCTTAAAGAACGGGAAGCCGGTCAAGAAGGCGGCGGATTGGTGGAAGCTGCGCCGCCCGGAAATCGTGGAAGATTTTGACCGCGAAATCTACGGCCGGGTCCCCAAAGTCGTACCCAAAGTGAAATGGGAATTCACCAAAGCCACCAACGAAACGGCCGGAGAAGTACCGGTGATCAACAAACAACTGGTGGGCCATGTGGACAACTCCGCGTACCCGCAAATCACCGTGGACATCCAGTTGGTGTTGACCACCCCGGCCGATGCCGCCGGTCCGGTGCCGGTGATCCTGGAGTTCGGCGGCGGTGGCTTCGGCCCGGGCCGCGGTGGCGCACGTGGACCGCTGCCGGCGGGGCGGGACGCAGGCCGTGGTCCGGCGGGCCCCACTTGGCAACAGCAGGTGCTGGCCAAGGGGTGGGGCTATGCCATCCTCAACACCGGCAGCGTTCAGGCCGACAACGGCGCAGGCCTGACGCAAGGAATCATCGGGTTGGTAAACAAGGGTCAGCCCCGCAAGTTGGACGACTGGGGTGTCTTGCGCGCTTGGGCCTGGGGCGCCAGCCGCGCCCTGGATTATTTAGAGACCGACAAATCGGTGGACGCCAAACGCGTCGCCCTGGAGGGCCACTCGCGTTGGGGCAAGGCCACGATCGTCGGTATGGCCTACGACGAACGCTTCGCGATCGCTTTTGTCAGTTCGTCGGGTGAAGGTGGCGCCAAGCTGCACCGCCGCGATTGGGGCGAAACCGTGGAGAACGTCGCCGGGACCGGCGAATACCACTGGATGGCCGGCAACTTCCTTAAATACGCCGGGCCGCTCAATTGGGGCGATCTGCCGGTGGATTCCCACGAACTGATTGCCCTGTGCGCACCGCGCCCGATATTCGTCAGCGCCGGTGCCACCAACGGCGACGGCTGGGTTGACGCCAAAGGCAGCTTCATGGCCGCGGCCGCCGCTGGGCCCGTCTACAAGCTGCTGGGTAAAAAAGACATGGGGATCAACGAATTCCCGCCTATCGAGACCCCTCTCCTCGATGGGGACATAGCGTTCCGCCAGCATAGCGGTGGCCACACCCCAGGGCCGAACTGGCCGACCTTCCTCTCGTTCGCCGGGCGTTACTTCAAGACACCCCCGCCGGTCGCCGTCAAGCGATAGGCGTTGCCGGACGAGTCATCGCCGGCCGCAGTCGAGCGCCCCATTACTGTAAGAGCGCCGGCTATTCCGGTTCGGTGATCCTCAGGCACTGATCAGCCTTCGGGTGTGCCAACTTTTGCGTTGCGCCGTCTGGCCACCGAATCTCGATATTGGCGATTTCGAGATCCGCGCCCAGGCCAAAATGCACGCGGCGGCTGCTCGATGATGCATAGCCCACCGCGGTTGTGACGTGGTTGTACTGAACGCCCGATGTCGAGGTGAGGCGCAGGGTTGCGCCGATCGCATCCCGATTGCTCCGGCGGCCGGTGAGCAGCACGTCGATCCAATGCTGCTTGCGGTCGGAGATGTTCCGAAGGAGCTTCGCCGGCTCATTCAGGCACGAAATCACCACATCCACTCGCCCGTCATTGTCGAAATCGCCGAAGGCGCAACCGCGGTGCGCTCCGCGTTCGGCCGCCGCGGATGGCGGGCCGAACGCGGCATCCACGAACCGCCCCGCGGGAGTGTTGAGGAACACCGAATTGGGCTGCCGGTAGGTGCGGCTGCTGTACAGGGCCTCGTTATCCATGACATGCGCGTTGGCCGTGAAAATGTCCTTCCATCCATCGTTATTGAGATCGAAAAGCCCCACTCCCCAACCCGACCATGGCAGGCTCAATGCCGCGAGCCGGCTGGAGTAGCTGGCGTCCACGAATATGCCTTTGCCGGTGTTGCGGAACAGCGCGAAGCTCTCATTGGAGAGGGCGGTCACGACCGCGTCCGGCCGGCCATCGCCATCCACGTCGCGGAAATCGGCGCCCATACTGGAGACCGCCTTGCCATCGATATTGAACGCGATCCCCGCGCGAATTCCGATTTCGGAAAAGCGCCCGCCCCCCTCGTTGCGGAACAGGAAATTGCGTTCGGTGTCGTTGGTCACCAGCGCGTCCATGCGCCCGTCGCCATCGTAATCGGCGAACACCACCGACATGCCCTTTCCGATGTGCGCGCCGATTCCCGAGGCGGTGGAAACGTCGGTAAAGGTTCCATCGCCGTTGTTGTGATAGAGAGTGTTCGGGAGCCCTTCATAGGACTTCGGGTGGCAGTAGGTGCGGTAGCCGGGCTTGGGTTCGCCGCAAAACGGGTCCTGGTTCGGCGCCCACTTGCAGTAGTTCACCACGAACAGGTCCAGCCGGCCATCGTTGTCGTAGTCGAACCAGCCGGCCGAAATCGACCAGGGCTTGGGTGGCGCCGCTATCAGCCCGGCCTTTTCGGTGATGTCCGTAAAGGTTCCGTCGCCGTTGTTGTGGTACAAAATGTTCCGGTTGACCCCGGCGATGAACAGGTCGTCCCATCCGTCGTTGTCGTAATCCCCCACCGCGGCCGCCATGCTGTAACCCTCGGCGGCCACGCCGGCTTTCGCGGTGACGTCGGTGAAGGTGCCATCTCCGTTATTGTGATAAAGCCGGTTCCAAAAAGATTTGTCGGTCTTTACCAGGCTCGGAATCGCCGCACCGTTCACGAAGTAGATGTCTTCGAAGCCGTCATTATCGTAATCGAGGACTGCCACTCCTCCCGGCATAGTCTCGATCTGGTATTTGTTCACGCTGCCGGAGTTGTTGAGGACGAACTGGATGCCCGCCGATTTCGACACGTTCTGGAATACCACCGGGACCGGCGAATCCGGCGTGCCGTGCACCGCCAGCACCACCGCTGCCGCGGCCAGCACCGCAACCAACGGCCGGCTAACGCGCATCGCGGCAGCCCTCGGCCGCGGCGGCCTGCCGGTCGGCGTCCCGGCTTCTTCCCTGCTGCGCATAGACGCCGACCAGCAGATAGCGCAGACGGCACTGAGGGGAAATCGTCAGAGCCTCTTCCAGGACCCGCGCCGCAGCTTCGAGTTGCCCGGCCTGATGGAGCGCTTTGCCCAGTTCGAAGTGCGCGTCCACGGCCTGCGGATTGAGCGCCAGCGCCTGGTGCAACATCTTGAGGCCCTCGGCCAAATTGCCCTGTTTGTGCAGGAATACGCCATAAGCCAGGTAGGGATGGTATTCGACGTTGGCGAGTTCAACAGCGCGGCGATACGCCTGCCCGGCATCGGCGAACTTGCCGAGTGCTTCGTAAACGAGCCCGAGATTTTCGTAGACACGGCTCTGTTCGCTGCCCAGCGAGCGCGCTTTTTGAAGAGCTTCGATGGCCTTTTCGAACCGGTTCTCTTCATACCATGCGCGTCCGGAGAAATACCACGCTTCGCGGTCGCGCGGGTCGAGGCGCAGAGCCTTGGCGAAAGCCTCCTGAGCCGGTTCCCACGCCTCCCGGCCGGAATACACGCGCCCGGCCAGCACGTGCGCGCGCCCATAGCGGCTGTCGAGTGCCAGCGCCCGCCTGGTCTCTGCGAGCGCCTCGTCCGGCTTGTCGAGATTGAAGAGCGCGGCTCCCAGGAAGACCCGCACATCAGCTCGCTCGGGGTAGCTGGCCAGGTACTCCCTATACAACTCGACGGCCTCCACCGGACGGTGCGCCCGATAGCTGGCGTTTGCCCGTTCCAGCAGGTTTGCGGCCTCACCCGACTGCGGGCCCGCCGCCAACAGGCCGATGGCGCCGAACTGGATGAGCCACAACATCACTCAGACATTATCATCCCGCGGCGGCCGCCAACTCGCAGCGCAGCGTGCGGATGCCAAATCGGGGCAGCGCCAGCTTCACTTCGTAGCGCCCGCCCGAGCCGCGCCGCACCTCGAGTTGGCGCACCAACCGGCCATCCAACTCCACCAGGTCCACCCTCAGCGGCCGCACATCCAGCGATACCGTGCGTTCCGTCGCGTCCCCCTCGCCATTGAACAGGCGCACGAGTAGGCTTCGCCCCTGGAAAAGGAGCGCGGGAATCTCGACCCCTCCTCCGCTCACGTTCACCAGGGAGCGCGTGTGGGCGGTGTTGCCGGGTCGCCCGTCCACAATCTGCGGCAGCAGCGCTTCGTTCCAGCAGCAGTTCTCGCGTGAGAGCTGCGCCTCGTCCCACGTGCCGGTGTGAGGTACCACTGCGTAACCGACCTGCTGGGTGCCGCGCAGCGGGCACTTGCCCCACCAGAACCCGCCTTCCCAGCCCCAGCCCATCACCAAAGCCAGCGGATGGTCCGGACCGTGTGTGTACGCGGTGGTGTGGTCGGAGAACACGGCGAGACCGAGTTTTTGCCGCGGGTCCACCACGTCCACCCAGTGGAGGACGATATTGTGCTTAATCTCGTCCCACTTCTGAAAGTATGTGTCCGGGTTGCGGCTGTGGCAGACGTCATAGGCCGCATTCTTGTAGATGGCCTGGTTGCGGAAAGGCACCGGAAAGAACGCCTGCAATTTCCAGCGGCCGTCATGGTGTGAGCGGCGCCGCTCAATGCGCCGGTCCTCTGGCTTGATGTCCCACGGATCGCCAATCCAGGTGTCCTGGTCGTAGGTGAAGCGCGCGCTGAAATCGATTCGGCGCTGCCCCTCGGCGAGAGTGATGGTGGTTTGGAAACGCCGGCCCAGAATCTGGCCGGACACGAGGGCCCGCACCCGCAATGGCCCCTTCTCCACAATCGTGACGGTGGCGCGATTGTCGGCGCTTGAGGCCCACTTCTGTTCGGAGACGAAATAGCCGCGATATTCGTTGAACTTGCGGTCGCTGGCAGCGTCGACGAATTCCCGATTCGCGTCCTTCGCAACCAGGCTGGCGATCGTGCCGCCGCGCTCCGGGTCTATGCGCACCCGATACAGGTCCGTTTCAAGTACGACGATGCCGTTGGCTTCGACAGTGGCGGTAGCGCCCTCAAATACGGTGGGCTGGGAATTGTCGTAGACCGGCTCGATGCGGTACGATGCGTAGCCCATTGCCGGTACCTTAGCCCGGAACATCACCGCTGCCGCGTTGAGGCTTTCGCCCGGTGCGTAGGCTGGGATGCCCGCCGCCGATGCTGCCCCGGCGAGAGGGCGGCCGGATGCGGCGCCGGCTCCTGGCGGCGTGAACTTGCGCGGCCGCAGAAATTGGCAGGGGATCTCCCGGCCGGCAAAATCGAACACCCGTGCGTGCCGTGTGCCCATGTCCGAGGCCCAGTTCACTTCCACCACCTCGTCCCGCTCGGCCGCCACGGTGTTGAACACGCGCATCCATTGCGGCCCAATTGGAACCGCGGCCGGCTGGCTCTCGCCCCGCGAAAGGGTCGCGGCGGCGGAACCGATAATCGCGGTGCTGATCTCTTCGGTCTCCATGGTCTCCGACGCCACCTGGAATGCCCAGGCCTGCCGTCCGGTGCGCGTGGTAGCGGTGATCCATGCATCGTGATGCTGCGACCACAGCAACTGGTCCCACGCCCTCTGCAAACGCTCCGCCGGGAACAAACCGCCGTGCAGGGCCGTCGCCATGGACGCCATCTTCTCGGCCATGAGTACGCGGTTCTCCGCCGAACGTACCTGCTGCGCGAGGACTTGCAGCGTCTTCTCGCCCCAGGGGAGCGTGGTCAGGATGTCCTCCGCGGTGAAGCGCCACTGTTTTTGCGGTTTGACGGCCACCTGCTTCATGTACTCCCGCCAGGTGACGAAACGGATGTGCGCACCGGCGACCCTCGGCCGCACCGCCCAGCCCAGATCCTGAAAACAGTTCCCCGACGGGTGGGCAATGCCGTGGGAAGCGCATTTGCGGCTGAACTCCGCCGAGCCGTTGACGGATTCGGTTTCCCACACGCGCAGCAACTCTTCGCAGGCGTAGCGCGGGACAGCCGCGATGGACGTGCCGTCGGGACCCACCCAGTCCACGGTTTCGGCGTCGAACCCCGCCGTATATCCGCCCCACGCCGTTCCCGGGTCCTTCAAGACCGCCGCGGTGAATCCGAGCGATCGCAGCAACTGCGGCAGGCAACTCGCCCAGCACGGTTCCTGCACGGCGTAGGTCTCGATTAAAGCGTTGGGGAAATGCTGCTTGATGACCTCGCGCCCGCGCAAAAGCTGGCGAATGTTGCTTTCGCCCCCCTGTGCCCAGCCGAAGGGCTGTGCGAAGGTGCCGTTGACCACTTCCACGCGGGCATTCGCGGCGCCGTCGTCCAGCAGCTTTTGGAACTCGCGATAGGCCTGGGGATCCTCGCGCCGCAAGTCGTCCCAGGAAGCCGGCTCGATATCGAGTGAGATCTTCCACTCCGGCGTGGCGCGCATCACATTGAGGATGTCGCGCCACGATCCGGCGGGCATGTGGCCCCGTGAACCGCCGTGGTAGCCATCCACGTAGTAGAGGGTCGGCGTTGTGCCGCCGCCCGGGGTTTGGGCCGCGGCCTGGGACGCGGCCAGCGCCACGCCCAGCCCTTTGGCAAACTCGCGCCGGTTCATACGGTTAGAACTCCACCGTGGCGTTGAGCTGAATGGTGCGGCCGCTGGCGGCACCGGTCACTTTGCCGAAATTAGAGCTCGTGATGTTGGTGGTCGGGTTATTCCAGCGGACCAGGTTGAACGGGTTGGTGGCATCGGCGCGCACCACGGCCCGGAAGCGTTCCTTGATAGGTATGCGCTTGGAAAGCGACAGCGATTCGCTCTTCCCGGAGAAGCCGCGAACCCAGTCGAGGACCCGCGCCGTGTTGCCGAGCGCGAAGGTGGAGGGTGTGGCGAACGCGGCGCCGTTCAGGTAGAGATCGCGGGCGGGGTCGAAATCGCGCGGATTGGTCACCTTATACGGACTGCCGCCCATGTAGTTGGCCCGTATGTTGGGGTAGCCCAAGGACGAAATGCCGTTGCCTCCGGTAATGGCCAGCGCCAGGCCGTCCGTGTAACGGCAGTAGGCGGCAATCTGAAATCCGCCCACGACGCGCCCCAGCGCACCGTTTTTGCCGAGGAACTTTTTGCCCGGTCCGAAAGGCAATTCGTACGAGCCGCTAACCACGAACACGTGCGGCGGCCCGTCGGTGCTCACCGAGACCTCGCTGGCGCGATTGGTCGGGTTCTGCACGGCGCCCTCGCCCGGCCCCATATCAATCGGTCCGGTGTCCGAATTGGTCATGTTCTTCGACCACGTATAGAACGCCAACAGCGTGAGGCCGTTGGAGTAGCGCTTGGTCACCTTCATTTGCAGCGAATTGAACCGGCCGATGCCGCGCGGGCCCCACTCCTCGCTTACGTTGAGGTACTGCGGGTACGGCCGCAGCGATTGGCCCACCGAGCGCGTGGACTGAGTGGTGAAAGCTGCGTACGGCGCGGTGTAGCCCGCTGCGCCGGCCGCGCTGGACGAGATGTCCTGAAACAGCAAGTTCCCCAGCGAGAGATACTTCGGGTCGAGCGTGTTCATGTTGGACAGCGAGCCTCCGAGGATCAGGTGGGTGGAGTGGCTGCCCACGTAGGTGCCTTCGAACGTCAGGTTGCGCGCCAATTCGCGTTGGATGCTGAAAGTCCAGGTGAGAATCTGCGGCATGCGCGACGTGCCGGGCAGAATGGAGCTGACCGACTGGCCGTTCTGGAACGAAGGGTCGATGAACGGTGCGCGCGGGAAGTTCGACGGATATCCCATGCCCGTCCAGTTGTAGGTGGGTCCGTAGCCCGTGGGAGAACTCATGCTATTGCCGTTCGTAAACCCATAGGCGATGAGGCGCGACCGGAAACCGGGTGCAAAATAGATGCCGCCCGAGGCGCGGATCACCGTCTTGGGGGTGGCCTGGTAAGCCACGCCGAGGCGCGGGCCAAAACCGCCGTACCATCCGTCGGAGAGCGAGCGCGAGCCCGACCGGCCCGTGCCGCTTCCGGCATACAGCAGCGCGCCCGGCCGATTTCCGGCTTTGGGGTTGGGGATAAGGGGACTGAACCCGCTAGCCGCGCCGTTCGGCTCGAAAGGGGCGCCGTTGCCTTCCCAACGAAGGCCGTAGGAGAGCGTCAACTTTTGCGTGGCGCGCCATTCGTCCTGCGCAAATAGGGCGTAAGAGCGGAACCGCTCGCCCCGCGCATATGGCTCGGAAATGCTGGCACTGGATAGGTCGCCCATCAGGAAACTGGCCAGGGAACTCCCCCACGACGTGTACTTGGAATTGTTCGGCTGGCTGGTGGTGAGGTTGCTGAAGGTGAAAGCGCCGCTGCTCTGGTAGCCCTCGCGGGCGTTGGCGTATTCCGGCCAGAAGTTGCCGCCGAACTTGACGCTGTGCCGGCCCTGGGTCCAGGCCAGCGTCTCGGTGAGAGTGATGCGCCCGTTAGCGTTGGTAGAGAAGTCGGCCCCTCCGAGCCCGTTCGGGCCGGCGGTACCGCCGCTGAAGTTTACCACTGGAAACGCACCCTGATCCCAAATGACGCCCTGGATTCCGAGCTTCTGGTCCCAGCCCTCGAATTGCGTCAGCTGGCGGGTCCGGTTGTTGTAGCGGTCCACCCCAATGGTCAAGTGGCTGAGCACGTTCGGACGCACGATCCAGTCGTAGTTGATGCGGCCGGTGCGGTTGTGAATGTACTTCGGCGCTTGCGAGCCTTCGAGCGGGCTGTCCGCGCCGTAGCCTTTGCCGGCGATCACGCGTGGGTTGTACTGGTCGCTGAAAGTGATCGACACTTTGTGTGTGTTCGAGAAACTGTGATCGATCTTGAACGTGGAAACGTAGTTACGATAAGTCCCCGACCCCGTGCGGTTGCGGAAATTGTTGATCTGCAACGTGGACAGGTCGGGCTGCGGGATCAGCGATACGATCTTCTGCGACACCGAACTAATACGGTTGCCCGGTATGCGGTTCCCCGGGAATTGATCTCGCACGAAGCCGCCCTTGCCGTCCGCCTGCGTGGACAAGGGGTCGAAGATGGGAATCTGCACGTTCGCCGAGTCCAGCAACTGGCTGAAATCGCCCGCACGGAAGTCGGCGCGCGGGACCGTGAACAGGTTGCCGCTGTTGGTGTTGGTGTAGTACACCAACTGCTGCCCGAAAAAGAAGAAGGTCTTGTTACGTCCGTCGTAGACCTTGGGAATGTAGACCGGCGCGCCCAGCGTGAACCCGGCTTCGTTGTGGCGCACGGTGCTGCGGACCGCCTGGAAGAACGATCGCGCATTCAGAACGTCGTTGTCGAAGAAGTTGAACGCGCTGCCGTGGATCTGGTTGGTGCCGGAGCGAATGGTGATGTTGGTGAACCAGCTTCCCGTCCGGCCATATTCGGCGTTGAAGGAATTGGTGACCACGCTAAATTCGCCCACCTGTTCGACGGCGGGTCCGTTTTCCTGAATGCCGCCGCGCACGTTGCCCTGGCTGGCCGGAGCGCCGTCGAGGAACACCTCGGAATTGCCGGGATTCGATCCGTTCACGCGCGCGCCCCAAGTGGAAGTGGTGGTCACTCCGGGCAGAAACGCCAGGTAGGCGGTGATGTCGCGTTTTCTGCCCACCGTGATCAGCGGCATTTCCTGAATCTGTTTGGTGGTCATATGGGCGGTGATGGTGGCGGTGGAGGCGTCGAGCATGGGTGCCTCCGCGGTCACGTCGACACGCTCCGTCATCGATCCGATTTCCATCCTGACATCCGCGCGTACGCTCATCTGCGATTGCAGGATCAGGTTGTCCACCTGGGCTGCGCGGAACCCGGCTTTCTCCACCGTCACACGATAAGTGCCCAGCGGAAGGTTGGCGGCAAAATACCGGCCCACCTCGTTTGTCTTGAGCGGAATCAGGATATTCGTCTCGATGCGAACGATGTTCACCTTGGCGTCGGCGATGGCAGCCCCGCTGGTGTCCGTGACGATGCCCTCAATGGTGGCGCGGTCTGCCTGCGCCAGCAGGAAACTGGATGCCCCAAGCGATGCCACCAGGAGCAGAAGACGGAGAAGACGTTTCATGGTAGGTCCCTTTCGAATGCCTGCGTGCACCCAGACTCAAGGGGCTCAGCGGCACAACACTTCCATTAATAGGTACCCGAAGGGACGATTTTCCTGACAAGAGAACCCGAAAAGGTCAAAATTCCAGCGCCAGGCCGAGTTGGACAGACCGCCCGGCGGCGGCGCCGGTCACCTTGCCAAACAACGACGTGCCGATATTGGTGTTGGGATTGTTCCAGCGGACGAAGTTGAAAGGGTTCTGCATGTCGGCGCGCAGCACGGCGCGCAGCCGCTCATTCAGGGCAACGGATTTCGCGAGTGACGCAGATTCGCTCTTCTGCGAGAAGCCGCGGACCCAGTCCAGCACCCGGGCGGTGTTGCCTAACTGGAAAGTGGCCGGAGCCGCGAACGCCGCCGCGTTCAGGTACGTGTCGCTGGCTGGATTGAACTCGCGTGGATTGGTCTTGAGGTAGACCGGTCCACCGGAATAGTTGGCCCGGATGCCCGGATAGCCGAAGGCCGCGAGAGGATTGCCGGAGGTGATGGCGAGCGGCAGCCCGTCGGTATACCGGCAGAAGAAGGTCACCTGCCAGCCCCCGAACACGCGCGCCGCTCCGCCGTGGTTCAGGAAACGCTTGCCTTCCCCGAACGGCAATTCGTACGTGCCGCTGGCCACAAAGACGTGCGGCGGCCCTTCGGTGCTCACCGAGACCTCGCCCGCGCGGTTCCTTGGATACTGAACCGCGCCATCGGTGGGGCCCAGGTCGATAGGCCCGCCTTCCACGTTGGTCATGTTCTTCGACCAGGTGTAGAACGCCAGCAGGGTCAGCCCGTTCGCGTATCGCTTAGTCAGTTTCATTTGCAGTGAATGGAAGCGCGCGATGCCGCGCGGGCCCCATTCTTCGGCGGCATCCAGATACTGCGGATAGAGCCGCAGCGCCTGCCCCACCGTCCGATTCCGCTGGCCAGTGAAGGCCGCATAGGGCGCGGAGATTCCCGCTGCGGCTGCCGCCGGAGACGCGATGTCCTGGAACAACAGGCTGCCCAGCGCGAGATAGCTTGCGTCCAGCGTGTTCATATTGGACTGCGCCGCGCCAAGAATCAGGTGGGTCGAATGGCTGCCGATGTAGGTGGCTTCCACCGCCAGGTCGGGTGTAATCGCCCGCTGGATGCCGGCGGTCCAGGTCGCGATCTGCGGCATGCGCGAAGTACCGGGGAGAATCGAGCTCACGGCCTGGTCGTTCTGATAGGAGGGGTCGATGAACGGCGCGCGCGGGAAATCCCGCGGGAAGCTGCCGTTCCAGTTGTAAGCGGCGTCGTAACCGGTGGGCGATGTAACCTTGTACCCGTTGCTGAAACCGTAGGCGATCAACCGGGTGCGAAAGCCGGGAGCGTAATAGATGCTGAAGGAGCCTTTCGCCACGGTTTTCTGAGTGACCGCGTATGCCGCGCCGAGGCGCGGGCCAAATCCCCGGTACCAGCCGCCCGAAAGAGACCGGGCGCCGCTTCGCCCGGGTCCGTTGCCGGCGAACACCAGCGCCCCGGGACGTCCGCTGGCGGCCGGGTTGGGGACGTCCGGATCGAAACCGCTGGCCGTGCCGTTGGGCTCAAACGGCGCGGAGTTCCACTCCCAGCGCAGACCGTAAGAGAGCGTCAGTCTCGTGGTGGCGCGCCATTCGTCCTGCACGAACGCTCCGCCCGAACGGTAGCGGGCTCCGCGGCTGTAGGGCTCCGAAATCCCGGCGCCGGACAACTCGCCCAGCAGGAAACTCGCAAACGAACTGCCAAGCGAAGTATACTGCGGCGCGTTGGGTTGGCTGGTGGTCAGGTTGGTGAACGTAAAGTTTCCGCTGCTCAGGTAGCCTTCCCGTGCGTTGGCGTATTCGGGCCAGTAATTGCCGCCGAGCTTCAAGCTGTGGCGTCCCTTGATCCACGTCACGGTGTCGCTGACCGTGATCCGGCCGGAGGCATTGGTGGAAAAGTCCGGTCCCCCGAGCGCCTTCGGACTGGCAACTCCGCCGCTGAAGTTGATCGCCGGAAACGCGCCTTGGTCCCACATCACGCCCTGAATCCCGAGTTGCTGGTTCCAGCCCTGGAATTGCGAGAGTTGTTGTGTCCGGTTGCGATAGCGGTCCGCCCCGATCGTGACATGGTTCAGCAGATTACTGCGCGCGATGTAATCGTAATTCAGCCGCACGGTGCGGTCGTGAATCGATTTCGGCGATTGCGACCCTTCGAGCGGAGTGGTCAGCCCCCATCCCTGGCCCGCGATTACGCGGGGATTGTCCTGGTCGCTGTAAGTCACCGCGATTTTGTGCGCCGCCCCGAAGCTGTGGTCGAGCTTGACGGTGGAAACGTAGTTACGATAGCTGCCGCCGCCCGTACGGTTATAGAAATTAGCCGCCTGCTCCACCGGCAAGTCCGGCTCGGGAATCAGTGCGAGTATGCGTCCGGAGACCGGGCTGATCCGGCTTGCGGGCACGCGGTTGCCGGGAAACTGGTCGCGCGCGAATCCACCGGCTCCGTCGGCACGCGTGCTGCGCGGGTCGAATACCGGAACCACGGCTCCCGATGAGTTCCGTAGATTGCTGAAATCGCCTCTCCGAAAATCTTCGCGCGGCGACGTGAAGAGCGCGCCCGCGGCCGACTGGTTCCAATACACCAGTTGCTGGCCGAAAAAGAAGAAGGTCCGGTTGCGCCCGTTGTAGATTCCGGGCACATATGCAGGCGCGCCCAGGGTGAGGCCGCCTTCGGTCTGTCGAAGGCGCGTCCGGTTCTTCTGAAAGAAAGACCGGGCGTTAAACGCGTCGTTGTCCAGGTAGTCGAATACACTTCCGTGCATCTGGTTGGTGCCAGATCGGATGGTGACGTTGGTGAACCAACTCCCCGTCCTGCCGTACTCGGCGCTGAACGAATTGGTGACCACGCTGAATTCGCCCACCTGCTCCACGGCGGGTCCGTTCTCCTGAATGCCGCCGCGCGCGTTGCCCTGGCTGGCCGGAGCGCCGTCGAGGAACACTTCGGAGTTGCCAGGGTTCGACCCGTTGACTCGCGCGCCCCACGTAGAAGCGGTGGTGACCCCGGGGAGGAATTGCAGGAAGGCGGTGATGTCGCGCTTGCGGCCGCTCACCATCAGCGGCGAATCGTGAATCTGTTTGGCCGTCAGTTGGGTCCCCAACGTCGGCGTGGAATGATCCAGCATGGGCGCTTCGGAATATACCTCCACACGGGTGGTGACAGACCCCAGTTGGAGGGTGAAATCGGCTCGGACAGTGGCTTGTGACGGCAGCCGCACGTCGTCCAACTCCGCCACACGAAACCCTTCCTTGGCCGCCGTCACGCGGTACAGACCCGTCGGGAGATTGGGCACGACATACCGTCCCGAACCGTTGGTGGAGAGCAGGACCTCGTCGTTAGTCTCCACGCGCACAATCAGGATGCGCGCGGCCGCTAACGGAGATCCATCGGCATCGCTGACAATGCCTTCAATCGTGGCCCGGTCCGCCTGGCCGAACAGCGGACACGTCATCGCGGTCAGGGCAACGAGGACACCGGTGCGAAAGGCGACAGCCAATGTACTGGTTGCGGATTCGCGACGCCCCACGGTGTGCCCCTTTCGTCACGAGTAGTTTATCGCGATTCGGGCGCACATGTCGCCTTTTCTCCGCCTCGTGAATCAAGTACCCGCGGAATGCATTTTCCTGACAGCGCATCGAAGATTTCGATGCGAAATACGTAAATCGACTCGACAACTCTGCTAACAATATATGCTGAGCCTTGTTTCCGATGAACCAGGAAGACGCTACCAGCACGGTCAACAACCTCTTTGAGTCCTGGGGCCCGTTTCTTGTGCGGTACGCCGTCCGCATGACCCGTTCGTTCGAAGTTGCCGACGACGTGGTGCAGGAGGCGTTCCTGGCCCTGTTTCGCGATCTCCGTGAGGGCAAGCACATCGATAACCCGAAAGCATGGACGCTCGGCACCGTGCGCAACCAGATGCGCAAACACGCTCGGTACCTGCGGCGCCAGGCCGAAGAGCTCGAGCCGTCCGATGCCTTGGACCTGATGCCCGCTGCGCCGCGCTGGCCCGATGTGGCTGCCGATTTCGAAGACGCCGCGCCGCTCGGCCTCTCGGTTTTGAGCGTCCGCGAGGAGGAGGTGCTGCTGCTGCGCCTGCAATCCTTCAAGTACCGCGAGATTGCCGACCAGCTCGGTATCGGAACGAAATCCGTCTGCACGCTGCTGGCTCGCGCCGTCAAAAAACTTCAGATTGCGTCACGCTCTGTACGGAACGGCGAATTGGCGCGCAAGCCAGCCCATTCGGAGGTGTCCGATGCATTGCAGTGACGAACAACTGCTGGCGCACCTCGATGGCGAACTCTCCGCCTTCCCCAGACATCGGGTGCAGCGTCACCTCAAGTCCTGTTGGCGTTGCCGCACCCGCCTCAACGCCTGCGAACAGGAGATTCAGCGGTTGACCGTTGCCGTCGATGAGTGGCCATTCCCGTCTCCGGAATGGAACCGCGACGCCGCACAGCGTCTCAAGCGGCGCTTGCGCGAATGCGAATCGGGCTTCGCCCCTTCGCCCGTCCGCCGCATCCGCCGCTTCGCGGTTCCGCTTTCGGCGGCGGCTGCTCTGCTGCTCTGCCTCTCGGCGTGGTCTCTGTGGACCAGCGCGCCTCGCGCCCGGCTGCGCCCCGCCGAGGTCATCGCACACGTCTCCAGCGTGGAGCGGAACATCTACGTGCAGCCGGTGGAGCAGACATTTTCGGTGGAAATCGCCGAGACCCGTCCGGCCCGCCAGACCGTCAGCGCGAAGTTGCAGATCTGGTCCGATCGCGACAGCGGCAGGTTCGCGTCGCGGCTCAGCGCGCCCGGCGGTGCGCTCAAGCATGCCCTGTGGCGGCCATCCTCCGATACCGAATTCGTATACCGGCCCGCGGTATCCTCCGAGGTTCTGAAGCAGCATCCGCACCGCGAAGAAGTACGGTCGCTGGAGTCTCTGGCGGATTTTGGCCTGGACCCGGCCGAACTTGAAGGTGCTTTCATGCACTGGCTGGAAAGCCGCTCCTGGAACCCCATCTCGTTCGCCTCTGACATTTCTCGTTGGGCAGCCGAGGATGCTTCCGTCGCGACGGCGGAACGCATGCCAGGCGAAGACGGGACGCCGATGATCCGTATCACCGCCCAGCGGAGGTCGCGGAAGATGGTTGCGGTGCTAACCGTGGAGGTGGACTCCCACAGCTATTGGCCCCGTTTACAAGCCATCCGATTCGAGACCCCCGAGCGGTCGATCGAGTTCCGGCTTGCGGCAACCAGCATCCAACCGGTCCGCCGGACGGAGATGGCCGCCAGTGTGTTCCAACCCGATCCGAGCGTCGCGCGAGAGGTGCGCGCCATCCGGCCCGTCCTCCCTCGACAAGAGGCACTCGCCGATCCATCCACGAACCAGCCGGCGGCCGACGTGACCGCGATAGACCCGCGCGCCGTAGATGCCCGCTTCGTGCTGCACCAAGCCGGCGCTTGCCTGGGGGAATCCGTCAGGGTTTCCGCGGAAGCCGGCGGAACCAGAGTGGTCCGCTTAGATAACGAGGCAGGCAATTATGAGTGCGGGTTGGACCTGGGTTACGTACTGAGCGCACTGTCCGATCTGAGACGCGGCCAGCCCGCCCGCGGGGACCCCGCCGGAACTCGGACCGTTGCGCTGCGGCACGCGTGGGCGATACGGCGCCTGGGCGAGGACTTTCCTGCGCGGCGCATCGCGGGTTTGCCGCCCGGTTCCTGGCAAATGCTCGGGACCATGCTCCGGGACCATACTTCGGCCGTGCGCCGTGAACTTGAAGGCCTCGAATTGCAGCGTTCGACCAAGTCGACGAGCCGGCCCGGGAATCCCGGTTGGCGAGCCTCGACGACGGCGCTGTTTGAGACACTGACGCATCTGAATGATTTGCTCATCGGGGATTCGGCCGCCAACGACGCTGAACTTTCAGCCACAGAAATCGATCGTCGCCTGGATGACATTCTGCGTAGCTTCTCCGTCGAATCCAGGCGACGAGACACGGCGGTCAAGTGAGAAAACGAAGCATTTGAATGTACCAAACTGCCCGTCCCCGTCGATTTCCCGCGGATCCCGCGTAATAATCGACGAAACCTGAAATTAAGAAAGCGGGCGCTGCTGGAGTAACCGGTAAATCGAGAGCCCTGCCGTTGAACGATGCGGGCACCTATTGTGAGGCCTGGCAGAAGTTTCGCGGGCGTTCCAACTGCCGCTACCGATTGACAGTACGTCACCGACCGGGGCTATTGCGCCTGAGTGTCACCGAAGAGCTCTCGTGGTCGACGCCTATAACAGACGTTCGGGGTCGCATGACGAACAGATCATTGCGGATTCCCGCCGGAAGGTTCAGGCTGGAGGGTGGAGGCGACAACTATGTCTACCGCGGCAAACTCGTCCGGAAACGTATTGAAACTGAATAGCCGGCGCGTGGTTGCGGAGCGCACAATGGTTTTCGGATTCGACAAACCGGCTGGGTTTGTGTTCAAGGCCGGCCAGTATGCGGAAATTTCCTGGATCGATCCGATTGAGACCGACGCCGAAGGAGACGCACGTGCGTTTTCCATTGCGAGTGCTCCTCACGAAGAACACCTGGTGTTTACCACCCGCCTGCGAGACACAGCTTTTAAGCGGGTGCTGCAGAAGACGCCGCTTGGAACCCTGGCGAAATTAGAAGGACCCTTCGGCGATCTGACGCTCCACAACAACGTGAGCCGTCCCGCAATCCTGCTGGCCGGCGGTATTGGAATTACTCCATTTCGCAGCATCGTTCGGCACGCTGTACACGAAAAGTTACCGCATAAGCTTCTACTCTTCTATGCCAACAGACTGCCCGAAGACGCACCATTTCTGGACGAATTGAGCGCCATTGAGAGGGAGAATGCCAATTTTATCTTTGTGCCGACGATGACGGCAGTGAGCCGTCTGCAGCGAGCATGGACGGGAGAAACTGGGCACTTCAGCCCGGAAATGCTCACGCGGCACCTGACGAAGATTGCGACTGGAGGTGCCCACACCGCAACTCCTATCTATTACGTCGCCGGACCACCCGCGATGGTGAAGGGGGGGCGAGCCATGCTCAACGATGCAGGCATCGATGATGATGACATCCGCACGGAGGAGTTTGGAGGCTATTAGTGGGGTGACCCGCCCTGCACAACTCTAGCCGATGTGGCCGCCACATCGCTCAGCGCCGTGCGCACACTCGAGCGTCACGGTTATGGCCGAAGTGCGGCGTCTCTGCGAGAAGGTGCATCGGCCAAATCTGAAGATCAAAGTGCCGGCAACACGTGAGGGCATAGCGGCCTCACGAAACCGTGGTATTCGGCTTTTTTGATCGGTTGCGATCAGGCCCCTTGAGAAGGCAGCAACCGTAAAGCCCCCGGCTCTACCGAGGGATATTTACCCGAAGAATCCCGTTTGTCAGAATGCGGGATCTCAGACCGCCTCGTCCGCGCAGGGCATCTTCTGCAATCGGGTCCAACGCCCGCCTCGCCTTAGGCCTCTTCAATCGCCGCCGTTAGCGCCGGAGCTCCTGCCGACCTCGGCAGAGGCTGCCAGAAAATCAGCGCGAGCGAGATTGTCAGCAACTGCACGGCGACGATCAGAGCGACGCAGGCTGGCCACCCGCCACGCGCCCAGAACAATCCCGGAATCGCCGACCCGCCGCTGCCACCCAGGTAGTAAAACGTCACGTAGATTCCCACTGCCGAGGCGCGCGATTCCATCGCCGCGCTACCCACGTAACTCGAGCCGGCCGCATTGGCGATGAACACGCCTGTGCACGTCAGCGTGAGGCCGAGCATCACCACGGGCAGACTGTGGACCAGCGTGAGGCACATGCCGGTGGCGCCGCCCGTGAAGGCCACCACCAGCGCACAGCGGTGGCCGAAGCGGTCGATCGCGCGCCCCGCTGTAGGCGTGACCGCCGCGCCCACAAGGTACACCACGAACAGCAGTCCGAGAGCCGTCGTGCTCAGCCCGAACGGCGGCGCCGTCAGGTAGAAATTGATGTAGGTGAAAGTTCCGAGCAGCGAGAACATCACGCAGAAGCCCACAGCGTACGTGGCCACCAGCCGCGGATTGCGCAGGTGGCGCAGCATGGCGGCGCCCAGCGGGCTGCCGCGCCGTGCGCGCGTGAAGCGCTTGCCCGCCGGCAGCCACGCCCGAATGGCAATCGCTCCCAACAGATTCAGCATGCCCAGCATGACGAAAGCCCACCGCCAGGAGGCGTGCGATGCCACCAGCGCGGCCAGCGCGCGCCCGCTGAATCCTCCCAGCACCGTCCCGGTGACATAGGCCGCGGTGGCCGCGCCCGCGCCGGCCTCCCACTCTTCGTTGATGTAAGCGATGATCACCGCGAAGATTCCGGGTGTGAATACTCCTTGCAGGAATCGCCAGAAGAGGAGCTGTCCGAAACTTGTGGAGGTGGCAGCTAGCAGCGTCGGTACCGCCAGTAAAAACGCCGCTGGCACGATGACGCGCTTGCGTCCGAAGCGATCCGCCACCACGCCGGCGAAGGGCGCGGCCATCGCCACCGCCAGCGTCGAGGCGGTCACCACCAGGCTGATGGCGGCCGCCGAAACGCGGAATTCGCGTGCCAGCAGGGGCAGCAGTGGTTGCGGCGCGAACAGGGTGACGAAGGCGCAGAATCCGGCAAATACCACTGCGGCGGTACGGGTGGTCGATTGGGGCGTAACCTGCGGGAGCATTCCTTTTCATTATGCGATGACGCGGCACCTTCAGTGATTTCGGACTAAAAAGACTCTTTCTGCGGCGGATCGATTATACTGAAGTTATGCAGAATCTAGGCATTCGCCCCAGCCATTACGGTCTCCAGGAACACGGCGTGCGTAACGCCAGTTTCGTGTACTGGAATCTAGGCACTGCACAGCTTATCGAAAAAGCCATCCAGCGCCGGGAAGGGTTGCTCGCCTCCGGCGGCGGGCTGGCGGTCCGCACCGGCGATCAGACGGGCCGCTCGCCGCGCGACAAATTCGTGGTCCGCGATCAAACCACCGAAAGCACCGTCAACTGGGGCGCTGTCAACCAACCGTTCACGCCGGAACAGTTCGACCGTCTCCACGGCAAGCTACTAGCCTACCTGCAGGCGCGCGATCTCTTCGTCCAGGACTGTTTCGCCGGCGCCGACACACAGTATCAGATTCCGATTCGCGTGATCACCGAACTGGCGTGGCACAACCTGTTCGCGCGCCAGCTTTTCGTGCGCGCCCATCCGGAGAAGACCGGCGACCACGTGCCAGAGTTTACGGTGATCGACGCCCCCGGCTTTCGCGCAGCCGCCGCTGAAGACGGCACTAACTCGGAAGTCTTCGTGATCGTCAACTTCACCAGGAAACTGGTCATCATCGGCGGCACCGCTTACGCCGGAGAAATGAAGAAGGCCATCTTCAGCGTGCTAAATTATTTCCTCCCCACGCAGGACGTGCTCCCCATGCACTGTTCGGCGAATGTCGGCGCCGATGGCGTGACCGCGCTGTTCTTCGGCCTCTCCGGCACCGGCAAAACCACCCTTTCCGCCGACCCTGCGCGCAAGCTGATCGGCGACGACGAGCATGGCTGGGCGCCTTCGGGCGTCTTCAATTTCGAAGGTGGCTGCTACGCCAAGTGCATTCGCCTGCGCCGCGAAACCGAACCCCAGATTTGGGATGCCATCCGCTTCGGCACGGTGCTCGAAAATGTCGCCCTCGATACGGAACTGCGTCTGCTTGATTTCGACGACACCACGTTCACCGAAAACACGCGCGCGGCGTATCCGGTGACCTTCATTGAGAACGCGATTTTGCAGGGCGTCGGCGGGCATCCCAAGAACATCGTTTTCCTCACGTGCGATGCCTTCGGCGTGCTGCCGCCGCTTTCCCGCCTCACGCCGGACCAGGCCATGTTCCACTTCCTGAACGGCTACACCGCAAAGGTGGCAGGCACGGAGCGCGGTCTCGGCAAGGAACCCGAAGCCACCTTCAGCTCCTGCTTCGGTTCGCCCTTCCTGCCGCGCAGTCCAGAGGTCTACGCCGAGATGCTCGGCAAGAAGATGCGCGAGCACGCCGCGTCCTGCTGGCTGATCAACACCGGTTGGTCCGGCGGACCCTTCGGCGTCGGCAAGCGCATGAGCCTCCCCCTCACTCGCGCGCTGGTCACCGAAGCGTTGAGCGGATCGCTGGCCAACGCCGATTACCGCATCGACCCGTTTTTCAAAGTGCAAGTCCCCGTCGCCTGCCCCAATGTGGATTCCAATGCCTTGGACCCGCGCGCCACCTGGGCAGACCCCAAGGCCTACGATCTGGCTGCCAAGGATCTGGCCGCCCGCTTCCGCAAGAATTTCCAGAAGTTCGAGAAGGCCGCGGCCATCCTGAACGCCGAAAATGTCCTGGCGGCCGTATAAGGAGTAGACCGATCCCTGACCCGTCGAAGCCGGAGCCAAACAAGAAGACGACTTCACCGCAGAGGCTTAGAAAGCAGAGATAAGCGCAGAGAAAACAAAAACAGGATTGAGAGGTACTGACGGTCACGGCTCCGATCGGAACCGCAACCGTCAGGCATCGGTTTTGGTTACAGTGGTGAACGATGGCGGTCTTGGAATTCATGCCGGCGACGCGCAAGGTGCTGCGGTTGCTGGCGTCGGAGCCGGCGGATTTTGCCGCGCAGTACGGAGTACACCTTCACGAGGTCGCCCAGACCGTGGCGCAACATAGCCTGACGTTCATGAAAACCTTCCCCCTGGAGACTTCACCGGATTGGTTCGGACATCTGGCGATCGAAGGCCAATCGCAGCAGTTGGTTGGCATTTGCAGTCTCAAGGGGCCGCCGGTGGAAGGTACGGTGGAGATGGCGTACTTCACGTTCCCGGGCTTCGAGGGGCGCGGGATCGGGACGGCGATGGCGCAATTTGTTCTGGATCGTGCCCGCGTGCTCCAGGACGTGAGGCTGGTAACGGCCCACACCGTACCAGAACACAACGCATCCACCCGGATTCTGGAAAAGATCGGGATGCGATTTGTGTGCGAGGAGATGGAGGAGGGCGTTGCGGCTTGGAGCTGGCAGATTGCGGCGAGCGGCTAACTCTTCTCTTGGCTCCAGGCGCGGATTGCGCGGATCTCTTCCTCCGGAATGTGCAGAAACTCCAAAAATTCCTGGTGCTCGTTGGGGGCGCTGTTTTCGAACCCGGTGTGCAGCCGGCGCATATCCTCATCGGTGAAGCCGGAGGCGCGTAAAATGGCGGTGAAGTTATCTTTTGTTACCACGGGTAGTCTCCTGCATCGATCTGTGGTTTTCGCAGGCGCGCAATCGCCCGCTGGTGGTTTCGCAAGCGCGCTCCGGCGGGGCCGCGGCAGGTCTTCCAGCACACGGTCCATGGGTTACTCTTTGCTCTCGTTGACCGGGTCGATATCGGTGGGCAGGTCCTTCAGGCCATTGAGCGCGCGCTGCATCGCAGGGCGGATCACGGCCAGGGTGTCGAGCATGTTCTTGGCGGCTGTGTAGTTTCCCTGTGCTTCGATGGTGAGCAGTTCGTGCGTAAGGTCGCGCACCGCGGACTTCATCTTCGGCACCTCCACGTTGAAAGTGCCGTCGGCGTTGACTGTGAAAGCGCCCTTATCGACGAAATAATTGAACTGCAGCGCCATGCCTTTGCCGTGAGCTTCGGTGACGCCGAAGCGTACGGAGCGGAAAGCCGAAGCGAGATAAGTGGTATACAGCGGCCGTTCGTAGGCGGGGCCGTCCATCAGTTTGTGGTCGAAGAGGTACTCCAGCATGAATAGGCCGGTGACATCCGCCTTCGCCTCTTCGATGGCGCTGTAGAGTTCCTTCAACTCCTGCCGCGGCGTGGTGGCGCGTCCCGCGACCTGGATCTGGTGCGGACCGATGCCGTGGCTGAGTTCGTGCGCCAGAATGTGGGTGAAGAAGTAATTGAAGCTGAGATCTTCCCTGGCTGCCGCCGTCAGGACGCGTCCGCCGATGGGGATGAGGATGCTGGCGAACTTGGCTTCCTGAATGTTCTTCAGCATGATGCGCGCGCTGCCCTTCTCGGAAATCACGCGCTCGTCGTTGGGCAGATTGAAGGCCGCCGTGCGCACGCCGTGGGCGCCATCGCCCGAAGCGTAGACTTCGTTGACCACGCGGATGGGCGCCGAAGCGCCCAGCTTCGGATTGCGGTACCGCTGGTCCAGCGGCAGGTTGTTCTCCACTTCCTGCAAGTGCGCGGCCACGGTTTTGAGCTTGTTGGTTTCGGCTTCGTCGCGGATGGTGATGTAGGCTTCGAACGCGGCCTTGTAGCCGAACAGTTCGTCGTTGTAAGTCTCGTAGGGGCCGATGGTGATATCGAGCGGCGCGTCCAGGTCCATCCAGGCGATGTCGCTCGAGTAGTAGTCGTTGGAGAGGAAGGCCGCGGCGCGCAGCGTCAGGAACTTCTTCAGCGATGCGTTTTCGGTGAGCGCCGCGGCTTCGTGCAAGAGGGCCGCGGCTTTCTGAAGATCGGCCGCGTACGCTTTGCTGTAAGGGACCAAGCTCAATTTCTTATCCGCATTGCGCCGGATTACGGTGAAGAATCCGATGGCCTGTTCGCGCGCAGCGGCGGGGAGGGCTTTGGCCCAGGCTTCGAACTCTTCGCGGGTCATATCGGGCGGATAGAAATTGGCTCCCAGCGGTTTACGCGCGGGCACGCCGGGGATGAACGCGGCGTGGTCGTCGAGATCGCTCCACGGGCCTTTGTTGAGCCAGAAATAGTGCAGGCGCGCTTTGCCTAGCGGCGAGGTGTCCTGAAGTAGTTTGGTGTACAGTTCGCGATTCCCGCTCCAGAGCTGACCGAGGAACAGGTGGTTTAGTACGCGCGCGGCTTCCACGAGTTTGGGCAGCGCCTTGCGGTCTCCGGCGGAGAGCGCGGCGGCATCGTACTTCGGAGTGACGGGCGCGAAACGCGCGCTCATCTGTTTCAGTTGATTCAAATCGGGCATAAGGGCGGCAGCGGCCAACAGCACGAGAAGGTGCTTCATTTAGACTATTGTGGCACTGCCGGGGCAGACGGACGTGTTGTGTCGTCTCTCGGCATTCTTGTCTCAGCGTGGAATGGCAGACCACGCAAGGCGATGCCCTGTCCTACTTGCGCAGCGCGATGCCCAACTCGCGGAGCGCCTTATCGGGCACGGCGGCGGGGGCGTCCGACATCAGGTCGGTACCGCGCGCGGTCTTCGGGAATGGGATTACTTCGCGGATGGAAGTTTCGCCCGCCAGAATCATCACCAGGCGATCCAGCCCGAGGGCGATTCCACCGTGCGGCGGCGCGCCATATTCCAGCGCGTCCAGCAGGTATCCGAAGCGGCGCCGCGCCTCGTCATCGGAGAACCCGACCGCCGCGAACACCTTGGCCTGCACGTCGCGGCGATGGATACGGATGGAGCCGGAGCCGAGTTCCACGCCGTTCAACACCAGGTCATACGACTTGGCGCGGCAGCGCGCCGGATCTTCGGTTAAAAGGGCGATATCCTCGTCGTGCACCGAGGTGAACGGATGGTGCGCCGCCACCCAACGGTTGTCCTCGTCGTTCCACTCAAACATCGGGAAATCCACTACCCACACGAACTGAAAATTCTTCGGGTCGAGCAGTTTGTGGCGGTCGTTGAATTTGTTGGCACAGTGCAGGCGCAATTGGCCGCAGGCCTGATACACGGTCTCCGCCGGACGCTGCCCCTTGGGTTCGCCGGCCCAAGCGGCCAGCACCAGCAGGCTGTCTTCCTTGGCCCCGCAGCGCTGGCGCACCGTGGCCATCTGCTCGGGATAATCGCGCTCCAGGCGCTTGACGTCGTCATACACGCGCAGGCCGTGTTCCTGTCCGAAAGCCTTGAACTCGTCGCGCTCTTTACGGCTGGGGGCGCCGCAAGCCGGGATGTGGATGGCCACCAACGGCAAGCCCGCATTGGCCAGTTCCGGCAAGAGGTCTTGGACCGGGTGCATCGGCGGGATGCGCATATCGGGTTTGTCGATGCCGTAATTCTCTATGGCCTGCGCGTAGGTGATGCACGGGAAGGGCGCGGTCACTTGGTATCCGGCCACTTTACAGACTTCTTGAACCATCGGCTCGACCACGGCGAAGATCTGCGGCTGCCGCGGGTAGCTCATCTCGATATCGATCTGAGTGAACTCCGGCTGCCGGTCGGCGCGCAGGTCCTCATCGCGGAAGCAACGGACGATCTGGAAATACTTTTCAAATCCGGCAATCATGAGGAGTTGCTTGAAGATCTGCGGCGATTGCGGCAGCGCATAAAACGTGCCGGGCTGCACCCGGCTGGGCACCAGGTAATCGCGCGCGCCCTCCGGGGTAGAGCGCGTCAGGTACGGCGTCTCGATTTCCATGAAGCCCTGATTGTTGAGTTGCTGGCGGACGGCGAACGCGATCTTTGAGCGCAAAATAATGTTGCGCTGCATCTGCGGCCGGCGCAGGTCCACGTAGCGATACTTGAGGCGGACGTCTTCGGCCACGTCGGCGTTCTCTTCCATGGGGAACGGCGGGGTTTTCGATTCGTTGAGGATCCAGATCTTGGACGCCACCACCTCCACTTCACCCGTGGGCATATTGGGGTTGACGGTTTCCTTGGAACGGAGAGCCGCCACGCCTTCCACGGCGATGACGTATTCGGCGCGCACCTCTTCGGCGCGATTGTGCACCACTGGGTCCACCTCCTCGTGGAAGATGGCCTGCGTATGACCGGTGCGGTCGCGCATATCGATGAAGATGACGGCGCCGTGATCGCGGCGCCGGTGTGCCCATCCCATCAGAAGGACCGTTTTGCCGGCGTCGGAGGCGCGCAGATCCCCGCACATATGCGTGCGGCGGAGGTCGCCCAGAAAATCCAATACAACAGAGGTTTCCATATCGATGTTTTTAGTATCAGGCCGCGGCGAGCTTCGCGGCAATTTCGTCTTGGGTGAGATCCAGTTGCTCGCCGGTGGACATATCTTTAAGCGCGTATCGCCCGGCGGCCATTTCGTTGTCGCCGACAATCAGGGTGTAGCGCGCCGCCAGTTTGTTGGCCAGTTCCATGGAGCGTTTCAGTTTGCCCTCGGCGAGTTCCACCGAATACCCGATGTGCCGGAAATCGCGCGCCATGATGGCGGCGTGACGCAGGGCAGGCTCGCCCAGCGGCGCGATGAACAGATCGAGCGGGACGGAGCTTTGTTGGCCCTCCACGCCCATCACGAGACGGTCTTCGCCGATGGAGAATCCGATTCCCGGCGAGTGAATTTTGGAGCCCAGCGATTCGGCTAGTCCGTCGTAGCGCCCACCGCCCAATACGGAGTTCTGCGCGCCGAGCGAGCCATGCACCACTTCGAACGTGGTGCGCATATAGTAATCCAGGCCGCGCACCATGCGCGGGCGCACTTCGTACTCGATACCGCGGCCGGTGAGAAACTGCTTCACCGCATCGAAATGTACGCGGCAGGTTTCGCAGAGCGAATCTAGAATGGAAGGCAGCGCGTCGATGACCGGTTGGTCGGCCTCCACCTTGCAATCCAACACGCGCAGCGGATTGGTGTCGGCGCGCCGCTGACAATCGCCGCACATGTTGGGCGCCTTGTCCTTCAACTCTTGGCGCAACTTTTCGACGTACTGGGGACGGCAGTTATGGTCGCCCACCGAATTGATGAGTAGCTTGAAGCCGGTGAGCCCGACACCCTGGAGGATTTCGACAACGAGTTCGATCACTTCGGCATCGATCAGCGGCGATTCCGACCCGATGGCCTCCGCCCCGATCTGGAAGAACTGGCGGTAGCGCCCTTTCTGCGGGCGCTCGCGGCGGAACATGGGGCCGAGATAGTAGAGCTTCTGCACGCCCGGACGCTGGTCGAGGCGATGCTCGATGTAGGCGCGGATCACGGAGGCGGTGTTCTCGGGCCGCAGGGTGAGCGAAGTCCCGTGGTCGTCGAAGGTATACATCTCCTTCGTAACGATGTCGGTTTCGGCGCCGACGCCGCGCGCGAACAACTGCGTCTCTTCGAGAATGGGAGTGCGGATTTCGTGGTAGTTATAGGCGCGAAAAATGGCACGCGCCACC
>JANYAH010000366.1 GCA_025361425.1 Candidatus Solibacter sp.
AACCTTACGGTGGGACACCACCGACAGCGCAGCACCCGTGGAAGCAAAGCTATCAGGAGATGAAGGTTTGGAATTCGCCGGTAGAGAAGGCCGCGCAGGCCTGACCGCGAGGGGCCGTGCGGCCTCCCGTTGGTCGGCGCCGTAACAAAAGGAATACACAGAAAGGGGACATTCTTAACGAGGTAAGCATGGGGACATTTTTAACGAGGCTCGACAATAGAGAAAATAATTCTTGTAAACCGTATGCCTGTGATATAGACTCTATCCACCCTGGAGGAGGGCTACACGATGCTTCTATCACTATTCTCTAAGACCGCCGGAGCCGCCGCGGCATTTGCTGCGATCGTTCTTGCGGGTATGTTGATCAGTTCCCCGCGTGGACAAGCGCAGGACGACGGGAACGACGACGAATCCAAAATTCAGCGGGGTTTAGCGATAGCCCCGGTCCCTTTGAATCTAGTAGGAAGAAACCGGGCGTTGGTGGGATTGGGCAGCTACATTGTCAACGGGCAGGCCGACTGCAATGGCTGCCACACCATGAACCCCTCGACCGAATTCACCGCTACCGGGAACCCATACCTGCTGCGCTCCCCCCAAGGCCCCTTTATGGGAAAGACGCAAGTCAATCCGAAGACCTACCTGGGCGGCGGCTCGGATTTCGGTGCGTTCCCGGGACCGGGTCCTTTCCCGCACATCGTCTCCCGCAACTTGACTCCGGACAAAACTGGACGGCCCGAAGGAGGCCACACGTTTCAAGAGTTCCTTACGATCATGAGGACAGGCAAAGATTACGACCATCTCCATCCGACCTGCACAGGAGCACCCAACGGCACATGCCTTCCGGCGCCGTTCAACGGGGAGCTTCTCCAAATAATGCCGTGGCCGAACTTTCGGAACCTGTCTGAAGAAGACGTCCGCGCTATCTACGAGTATCTAAGCGCGATCCCGTGCATCGACACGATAGTCGCGGGCCAGCCGCAGTTGCGCAACGTTTGCCATTGAGGCCAACGCCGGGTATCTAAGTTACGCGATGGCGGGTGGGCGCGTCTTGCGGAACTGACAACACCTACGCCAACGGCTCCTGGGCCAGCCCCCTGCTACTAGACCGCCAACTGGCGGAGGACGTAGGGTAGAATTCCGCCGTTGCGGTAGTACTCAACTTCCTGCGGAGTATCGACGCGCACCACCGCGGTGAACGGGGTCTCCGCGCCATCGGCCTTCACGGCGCGCACGGTGACGGTGCGGCCGCCGCCGTTCAGTGCGGTGGCCACACCTTCGATGTGGTACGCCTCGGCACCCGTCAACCCAAGCGTGGCCGCGCTTTCGCCGGGCTGGAATTGCAGCGGCAGCACACCCATGCCGACCAGGTTCGTGCGATGAATTCGCTCGAAGCTCTCGGCGATCACGGCGCGGACGCCGAGCAGCAGAACGCCCTTGGCGGCCCAATCGCGCGAAGAGCCGGAGCCGTATTCCTTGCCCGCGATAATGAGCAGCGGCACGCCATCTTTCTGGTATTTCAGGGACGCGTCGTAGATGAACATCTGCTCGCCATCCGGCAGGTGGCGGGTCAAGCCGCCCTCGGTGCCTGGCGCGAGTTGATTGCGCAGACGGATGTTGGCAAGGGTACCGCGAACCATCACCTCGTGATTGCCTCGGCGCGCGCCGTAGGAGTTGAAATCGCCTGGTTGCACGCCTTGGGCGATGAGATATTTTCCCGCGGGGCTCTCCTTGGGGATGGAGCCGGCTGGGGAAATGTGGTCGGTGGTGACGGAGTCGCCGAGCAGTGCGAGGACACGCATCTGGTGGAAATCCTGGAGGGGCGCGTTGGGGTCCGCCATATTGTCGAAGTAGGGCGGTTTTTTGATGTAGGTTGAGGTATCGTCCCACTGGTAGATACCACCGGTGGGAATCGACAGGCTCTTCCAGTTCTTGTCGCCATCGAAGACGTGGGCGTATTGGTGTTGGAACATGCCGCGGTTGATGGCGGCGCGGACGGTGGAAGCCACCTCTTCGTTGGTGGGCCAGATGTCGCGCAGGAAGACAGGTTGGCCGTCGGAGCCCTCGCCGAGGGGATCGGTGGTGAGGTCGATATCCATGGTGCCGGCCAGCGCGTAGGCAACCACGAGGGGCGGCGACGCCAGATAGTTGGCCTTGATGAGCGGGTTGATACGGCCCTCGAAGTTGCGGTTGCCGCTGAGCACAGCGGCCACCACCAGGCTCTCCTTTTGCACTGCCAGGGTCACCGCTTCAGGCAGCGGACCGCTGTTGCCGATGCAGGTGGTGCAGCCGAAGCCAACCAGGTGAAAATTGAGCTGCTCGAGGTAGGTCATGAGGCCGGCTTCGCGATAGTAATCGGCCACCACCTTGGACCCGGGAGCCAGGCTGGTCTTGACCCATGGCTTCACTTTGAGCCCGCGTTCCACGGCCTTTTTAGCGAGCAGGCCGGCGGCCAGCATGACACTGGGGTTGGAGGTATTGGTGCAGCTGGTGATGGCCGCGATGACCACCGCGCCGTGACCGAGGGTATGGGGCGCGGGGGGCGTCAGGTTGGGGAAGGCGGCGTGAAAATTCTGCTTGACGCCGGGCAACTCGACGCGATCCTGGGGGCGCTTGGGACCGGCCATGGAGGGCATGACGGTGGAGAGATCCAGTTCCAGGGTGTCGGCGAACACCGGGTCCGGGGTTTCGTTGGTGCGGAAGAGGCCCTGCTCCTTGGTATAGGCTTCCACAAGGGCGACCAGGTCGGCATCGCGGTTGGTGAATTTGAGGAACTCGAGGGTTGCCTGGTCCACCGGGAAGAAGCCCATGGTGGCGCCGTACTCGGGCGCCATGTTGGCAACCGTGGCGCGATCGGGCAGACTGAGCGCGCTCAGGCCGGCGCCATAGAATTCGACGAATTTTCCGACTACGCCCTTTTTGCGGAGCATTTGGGTGACGGTCAGCACCAGATCGGTGGCAGTGCAGCCTTCCTTGAGGCGGCCGCTCAATTTGAACCCGACCACGGGAGGCAGGAGCATGGAAACGGGCTGTCCCAGCATGCAGGCTTCGGCCTCAATGCCGCCGACGCCCCAGCCAAGCACGCCGAGGCCGTTGATCATGGTGGTATGGGAATCCGTGCCCACCACGGAATCCGGGTAGACCACGCCTTGCGGATTGCGGAAGACAACGGGGGCGAGATATTCCAGGTTCACCTGGTGGACGATGCCGGTATCGGGCGGCACGACGCGGAAATTCTGGAACGCGGTCTGGCCCCAGCGGAGCAGGATGTAGCGTTCGCGATTGCGTTGGAATTCCAGGGCGGCATTGAGGTCGAAGGCATTCACGCCGCCGAAGTGGTCCACCTGAACGGAGTGGTCGATGACGAGGTCGGCGGGCAGCAGCGGGTTGGCGCGTGAGGGATCGGCGCCCATGGCGGCCAGGGCGTCGCGCATGGCGGCGAGATCGACCACGCAGGGGACACCGGTGAAATCCTGCAAGAGGACGCGCGCGGGCATGAAGCTGATCTCTTTGACGCCAGCGCCGGCACCGCCCGCCACGGCGGCCACGTCCTGCTGGGAAACGCGCTTGCCATCTTCATTGCGCAGCAGATTCTCCAGGAGAATGCGGATGGAGAAGGGTAGGCGCCCGACGTTGCCGACACCCTGCTGAGCCAGATGGGAGAGGCGGAAATAATCGTAATCCGCGGTGCCGACGCGCAGTTTCGCCGCGGCGCCAAAGCTGTTTTTTGCCATTGATTTGATTATAAAGGTTGCTCGCTTGCAGCGCAGTACGCGCGCGAGCCAGGGGAACATTGCCCCGTTGGGCTAAAGTTCCGCGGGCAAGCGGCCGATCTAAGCAATTTGTCGAGGATGGTCATCACCTTCCAAGCCGCGCCCTCGGCAGGCGAGCGGCGCGGTGAGGGCGGCGAGTGGGAGGAGCGCGAGGGCTTTCAGCGGTCAGTCCTTCCAGTCCATGGCCAGACGAACCAGAGTGCGAACCGGTAGACCGGTGGGACCTTTTGCGAGGTAGGGTTTGGACTCGTCGAGCCAGGCAGTGCCGGCGATATCCAGGTGGACCCAGGGCGTATCCTCGGCGAATTCCTTGAGGAAAAGAGCGGCCGTTACGGCGCCGCCCCAACGTCCCCCGACGTTGGCGATATCGGCAAATGCGCTCTTGAGGTACTCCTTATAATCATCTTCGAGCGGCAGGGGCCACATGCGTTCGCCTTCCGCGCGGGAGGACGCGAGAACGCGATCGCGCATACCGTCGTCACTGGCGAAGAGGCCTACATTGAGATGCCCCAGGGCCACGGCGACGGCACCGGTAAGGGTCGCGGCATCCACCAGGTGAGTGCAGCCCTGGCGGCGCGCGTACGTCAGGGCGTCGGCCAGGATCAGGCGGCCTTCGGCATCGGTATTAATGACCTCGATGGTCTTGCCGTTCATAGCGGTGACGATGTCGCCGGGCCGTTGGGCGCGGCTACCTGGCATATTCTCCACAGAGGGGACGAACGCGGTCACCGGGATGGCGGGCCGGAGTTGGGCGATGGCGCGCAAGGCGCCGAGCATGGCTGCGCCGCCGGCCATATCGTACTTCATCTTCTCCATGCCGTCGGCGGGCTTGATGGAAATACCGCCGGTATCGAAGGTAACGCCCTTGCCCACCAGGCCCAGATGAGCACTCCCCTGGGGGTTGGCGGGCCGGTAGCGCAGAACAATCAGCACAGGCGGTTGGGCGCTGCCGAGGGCCACACCGAGGAGCGAGCCCATGCCGAGTTTCTCCATGGCATCGCGATCCAGAATTTCGCACTCCAGACCGAATTCCGCCGCCATTTTGCGTGCAGCATCGGCCATGTCGAGCGGAGTCAGGCGATTGGCCGGCTGGTTGACCAGGTCCCGGGCAAAATTCTGAGCTTCGGCCAGGATCCGTCCGCGCTGGACGGCGGCATCCAGACCCGGCGTATCGGCGGCCAGGGTAAACGCATCGATCGATTTTTTGTCGTCGCCGGTTTTATAGCGATCGGGTTCGAAATCGCCCAGGATTGCGCCTTCGATGGCCGCCGAAGCGAAGGCGTCGCCGGCGAATTCGGGATCGAGGGCGAAGGCGACGGTCTTGATCGATTTGGCTTTCAGATAACGGACGGCGGCCCCGCTCAGCCGGCGCATTTCGGCGGGGTCGAATTTCTCCGGCTTGCCCGCCCCCGCCAGGAGCACGCGGGTGGCGCGTACACCGGGCGGGTGGTGGAGCAGGGTCAATTCGAGGGGCTTTCCGGCGATTTCCCCTGAGGCAAAAAGGTCCGCGGCTCCGAAACGGGCATCGCGGCGGCCCTCGAAGACCGGCACGATCAGGGCTTCGGACTCCACCTGTCCGGCGGGCTTGCGTTCGACAGTAATCTTCATCAATATCGATTTTGCCACGTTGCGGGATTCCAAGGGGCGGTGAAAACTATTCCAGATATGGGAACTTTCCGAATCCGCGCGTTTCGTTACTACATCCTCTCCTATGTACCTGTGTTTACAAGCCGCCGGTGTTTGATTGTGGTAAAATCCCAGTGAGATTACTGGGCGTAGAATTACCAAAAGCTGTAACGGTCTGACTGCGGCTAGCGTCCAGTAAAGCAGAGACAGCGGTTCTCCAACAGGGAGGGCTGGTGGACAAACATGGCTGACCTGTCGCAATCGAACAATCTTTTCTCGGACCCCAACGACCATTTGGCGCATTTGCTGCCTCCTGAAA
This sequence comes from Candidatus Solibacter sp., assembly GCA_025361425.1. GTDB lineage: Bacteria > Acidobacteriota > Terriglobia > Bryobacterales > Bryobacteraceae > Solibacter. The sequence continues at coordinate 5,716 of JANYAH010000366.1, forward strand.
TGGACGAGCCTTGGTATAAGTCCTTGATTCAAAACATCAGGGAGGCCATTAACCCACCCAAACTGCCACCATTGGTCCTGACTTCAAAGCCGGTTCCCGTGAAAGACATCTGGGGCCTTTACGGGCGCCAGAAGAAGTCTTTCATGATGTCGACAGGTTTCCAGGTTGTGTGTGCGGTGCTGCTATTCACGGTGGCGTCGTCCAAGGCGGTGCAGGATAAGGTGAAGCAATACGTTCCGCTGATCGCACCGATAGATCTGGCGCCTCCGCCGGTAGCGGACGTGAAACCGAAGACGATGCAGGGTGGCGGTGGTGGCGGTGATCGCTCTCCTTTGCCCGCAAGCAAGGGGCGCCTGCCGAAGCAGTCATTGCGCCAGTTCACACCTCCGATGGCGGTGGTTAACAATCTGAATCCCAAACTGATTATGGAGCCCAGCATCATCGTGCCGCCGGATGTGAAGTTACCGGACTGCCCGTCGTGCTTGAACTACGGGGATCCGCTGGCCAAAATCGGTCCTCTTTCCAACGGGCCGGGTTCGGGCGGCGGCATCGGGAGCGGTTCGGGCGGTGGAGTTGGTTCCGGCAAGGGCGGTGGATTTGGCCCCGGTGAAGGTGGCGGCGTGGGCGGAGGCGTGTTCCGCGTGGGCGGCGGCGTGACTGCCCCTTCCCTGCTCTACAAGGTGGAACCCGAGTACTCCGAAGAAGCCCGGAAGGCGAAATACCAGGGCACGGTGCTGCTCTACGTTCAGGTGGATCCGTCGGGCAAAGCGGTCAACATGCGCGTGCTGCACAGCCTGGGTTTGGGTCTGGACGAAAAGGCGATGGACGCCGTGAAGAGGTGGAAATTCAAACCCGGCATCAAGGATGGCAAGGCGGTGACGGTGGAAGCGCAGATCGAAGTCAACTTCCGGCTGTTGTAAGAAGCTGGGTTTTTGAAGGATTTTGAAAGAAGCAGCAGAAGGGCGGTCCGGAAACGGGCCGCCCTTTTTTTTTGGCGCGGGCTACGTCCGAGCTTCGCTAGGATTAGACGGGGCCGGATGCCGGTCCTGCCTTGCACTCGGGGCACTGGCAGATTCGGCGGAAGTGCTCGTAGGAGTAGATGCCGGTATTGTGGCCATCGCTCCAGTTGATCCGGATGGCGTAGTTGCCAACCGGTTCCACGCTGAGCATCTTCAGTGCCGGCTTGAACATCTGGAATGGATTGTCGGCCTCGGGCGGGCGCGGCGGGGTGCCGTGGGAGCCACTGCATGTGGCGCAAGGGCACTTGTCGCGCAGATACGTGAGGCCGTAATCGCTGGTGTGGCCATCCTTCCAATCGATCTTGATACCTTTGGATTTGGAAATGGCGATGTGTTCGGGATCGGTAAATAGAGGCATTTCAGTTAAAGAGCCGCTCAACGTCGCGCACGCCCGAAATGCGGCGCATGGTGGCTACCAGCTTTTCGAGTTGTTTCTTATCGCGCACATCGACGGTCATTTCGACGACGCCGCCGTCGTGATCGGTCTCACCCTTCGCTTCGAGGCTGCGGATGTTGGTGTTCTCGCCGGAGAGCACGCTGGTGAGCTGGTTGAGCATGCCGGGACGATCGTCGGTGTGGATGACGATGCGGACGGGGAAGGAGTCCTCGGCGGCACGTGCCCATTCCACTTCGATCTTGCGCTCCACGTCGTAGAGCAGGCTCTGGACATTGGGGCACACCCTGGCATGCACGGCGACGCCTTTGCCGCGGGTGACGTAGCCCACGATGGCTTCGCCGCGGATGGGATTGCAGCATTTGGCGCGGTAGATCATGAGGTCATCGAGGCCGTGGACCTTGATGGCGCCGTCGCCATCGGTGCGTTTGGCGCCGGGCTCGGTGCGGGGCGCGGCGCTATCCGGAACGGGAGCGGGCCGGGGCTCGGGGACCTCCTCCTTGACGACGCCGGGAGCGATTTTAGCGAGCACTTGGCGGGCGGAGAACTTGCCGTAGCCGAGAGCGGCGTGCAGGTCCTCCATCTTGCTGAGCCCGTACTCCCCGGCCACGCGCTCCATGTCGGCCTTGGTCACCTTGCTGAGTGGGACGCCGAGGCGGCGGGATTCCTTTTCCAGGTATTTCTGGCCGATTTCGATGGCCTTGACGCGCTCGCCGGCGTTGATCAGGTGCTTGATCTTATTACGGGCGCGCGAAGTCTTGACGAAGGCCAGCCAGTCTTTGCTGGGCTCATGGCCGGGCTGCGTCATGATCTCGACGATGTCGCCGTTGCGCAAACTGGAGCGCAGCGGCACGATGCGGCCGTTGACCTTGGCGCCGACGCAGGTGCCACCGACATCGGAGTGAATGGCGTAGGCGAAATCGATGGGCGTGGCGTCGCGGGGCAGGACGATGACTTTGCCGCGCGGCGTGAAGGTGTAGGCCTCCTCGGGGTAGAGGTCCACTTTGAGGGTGGACATGAATTCTCCGGAGTCCTGCACTTCGCGCTGCCATTCCACGAGATGGCGCAGCCAGGCGATGCTCTGGTCGTCGGCAGCGGGGCCTTTGCGCCCTTCCTTGTATTTCCAGTGGGCGGCGATGCCTTCCTCGGCGATGCGATGCATCTCCTCGGTGCGGATCTGCACCTCGAAGCTCTGCCCATGAGGGCCGACCACGCTAGTGTGGAGCGACTGGTAGAGATTGGGGCGCGGAATGGCGATAAAATCCTTGATGCGTCCGGGGATGGGGCGCCACTTATTGTGGATCACCCCGAGCGCGGCGTAGCAGTTCTTGACCGAGTCGGTGAGGATGCGCAGGGCCATGAGATCGTAGACCTGGTCGAGGGAGATCTTCTGGCGCCGTAGTTTCTGGAAAACGGAATAGGGACGTTTGAGGCGGCCATCGATCCGCGCGGGAATGCCTTCGCGGCGCAGTTCGCTTTCCACGGTCTGGCGGATTTCGGTGAGGAACTCCTCGTTGGAGTGGCGCTTGGATTCGATGGCGCCGAGGATCTCCTGGTAAGCATCCGGCTCCAGGTGCTGGAAGGCCAGATCCTCGAGTTCGCCGCGGACCTTACCCATGCCGAGACGGTGCGCGATGGGCGCATAGATCTCGATGGTTTCGCGGGCGATGCGCTCACGCCGCTCCGGGCTGAGATAACCCAGGGTGCGCATGTTGTGGATGCGGTCGGCCAGTTTGACGAGGATGACGCGAATATCCTCGACCATGGCAAGGAGCATCTTGCGGACGCTCTCGGCCTGGCGGTCTTCGGCGGAGAAGACATCGAGCTTGGTGAGTTTGGTGACGCCATCGACGCAACGCGCCACTTCGGGACCAAACTCCTTGCGCACCTGATCGACGGTGACGCTGGTATCCTCCACTACATCGTGGAGCAGACCGGTTTCCATGGCGACCACGTCCATGCGCATGTCGGCGAGAATGTGGGCCACCATGACGGGATGGACCATGTAGGGTTCGCCGGAATCGCGGGTCTGGCCCTGGTGATATTTGCTGGCGAAGCGGAAAGCTTTTTGGAGCGCGGTGAGATCGTCCTTAGGGCGGTACAGGCGAATTTTGACTTCCAATTCGGCGTACAAGTGCTCAACGGGGTCGGCCGGGAGCGGTACTGGCCCGGGTTCGGAGGGACTGGTGGACTCGGAGGACACGCTTATTCGATTGTAGCAGGGGGCCCAAAAAGGAGTGGGGAGCTGGTCTGATGAGACCTGCTCCCCGGAGGATTAAGTGTGAGTCAGTGGACTACTTCGCGTTGGGGTCGAGGACGATAGTGCCGCCGCCGGTCTTATTCTTCCGCTCGGCTTTAGTTTTCTTGGTCGCCAGCGCTTTTTGGATCCAATCGTCGGCGATCGTCAACTGTCTGTCGTACTCCACCTTGCTGTCGGAAAGGTCGGCACGTTCACGAATGAGGAGGTTCAGGTAAGCCATGGCATCGTCGTACTCAGGATTGATTTGCAGCGCCTTCTCGAGCGCCTGCACGCCGGCTTGGATCACCGGGCCGTACTTCAACGTGAGCTCTTCCTTGACCTTCTTGTCCTTGATCGGGCCGGGGTCTTCCTGCTTCATGCCGAGGGCGGCGCGGGCGTTACCGTAGACGGGATACCACTTGGACCAGGCGATGAAGCCCATGCTGTAATAGGCATCGGCGTTCTGCGGTTCGACGGCGATCAACTTGTCATACCACTGCTGCGCCTCGTCCCACTTTTTCTGGTTGAGGTTGAGGGAAGCAATGGAGGCGATGGCGACCGAGTTCTTCGGTTCCTGGTCGAGCACCTTCTTAAAATTGTCGAAGGCGGCAACGGCCATCATGTTGTTCTCTGGCGAATCCGTGCCGGGGATGTACTGCTGCATGTAGGCAGTGGCCAGATACAGGCGGGCGGCGGAAAACCCAGGTTCGAATTCGACGGCAGCCTTGAAGTGCTCGACGGCCTTCCCATATTGAGCGGCGGTAAACTGCTGCACGCCCTTGTTTAGCTGATCGCGCGCCTTGAGCTTGTTGCAGCTCGTGCCAAGGACCGCCAGCGCAGCCACGGCGAGGACCAACATTACCTTGCGCATATTATTGCCCAGCCTCCACCTTCGCAGTCATTAGACCGACTTTATCGATGCCGGCGCCGTGAGCGATATCGATGGCCTTGGCCACCCACTGAAACTCGATAGAAGGGTCGGCCTTGACGAACACGACACGCTCGGCGCGGGTCTTGAAGATTTCCTCGAGACGGGTACCGAGACGCGCCTCATCGGTGGCCTCGCTATTGACGGCCATGTTGTGCTTGGCATCAATGGTGATGACCACGGTGCGCATATCCGACTCGTTCGGCATCGAGTTCGGAGGAGGTGGTTGGGGCACGAGAGCCTCAAGTCCCTTGGGCGTGAGAGGCGTGATTACCATGAAAATGATGATCAATACCAGCAGCACGTCGATCATGGGCGTCATGTTGATGTCGGATTTAACACTTCCCGACCCGCCAACGGCCATTGACATATGATTACTCCTTTAATAAAACGTTGATCTTGACTACTTATCGGACGGCGCGGCTGGAGGTGCGCTGCCCATTTTGCTCTTGTCCTGGTTCTGGTCGGTGAGCAGTCCGAGTTGGTCCACGCCGGCTGCACGCAGGTTATCCACCACATCGACCACACGCTCATAGCGCGCGCGGGCATCGGCCTTAACGAAAACCGTCTTATCCAACCGGCCGGACAGGAGGTCCTTGACCTTATTGGGCAGATCTTCGGGCGCCGTGGCAGTGGTGTTCAGGAAGGTTCTGCCATCTCGCGTGACAGCGCAAACAATGGCGTCGCTCTTATCCGCGGCCTGCATGGCGATCGGATGGTTGGTTTTCACAAGCTCCACGCTAACGCCCTTGGACAACATGGGTGTGATGACCATGAAAATGATAAGCAAAACGAGCATCACGTCCACCATCGGGGTCACGTTGATGTCGGCCACTGGCGGCGGCGCCTTGAATTTCTGTTTCTCTCCCGTCATCGTATCTCTCCCCAGGAATTCGGCAGAAGCGGGGGAGCCCCAATTGGGGCTCCCCGCGAAATCAACTCGCCGATCCTACATGAATCTGACTACTTGCGGACGCCGCGCTGCGAACGCTTGAGGAAGTAATCGATCAGCTCGCTGCTCGAGTTCCCCATCTCCACGTCGAAGGATTCAATCTTGTTGGTGAAGAAGTTGTACATCCAAACCGCGGGAATGGCCACGAACAAACCGATAGCAGTGGTTACCAGGGCTTCGGAAATACCGCCGGCGACGGCGCCGAGACCAGTGGACTTCTCGGCGGCAATGCCCTTGAACGCGTTGATGATGCCGACGACGGTTCCGAACAGACCCACGAAGGGGGCGGTGGAACCGATGGTCGCCAACGCGCTAACGCCACGCTTCAATTCAGCGTGAACAATGGCTTCGGCACGCTCGAGAGCTCGTTTGGACGCCTCGATTTCCTCGCCCGGGATCTCCGAGCTGATCTGGTGCGCCTGGAATTCCTGAAGTCCGGCTACAACGACCTTGGCCAAATGGCTCTTCTTGAAGCGATCGGCAATCTTGATGGCTTCTTCGAGTTTGCCTTCGCGCAGTGCGCCGGCCACGGCGGGAGCAAATTGGCGGGACTGTTTACGGGCCGCGCTGTAAGCCATGAGGCGATCAATCATGACGCCGACGGAGTAGGCGGACATGATGAACAAGCCGACAACGACGGCTTTCGCCAAGGGGCCCATCTGCCGCCAAAGGGAGGCTGGATCCCAACTAACGGTGCTG
>JANYAH010000372.1 GCA_025361425.1 Candidatus Solibacter sp.
CTGCACAAAGGCAAACTGATTCGCTGCTCGACGCCGGAAGTGATGAAGACCGAGACCGGGTCGGCGAATCTGGAAGGCGCGTTCATCAAAACGATTCATGCGGTGGAAGGTGTGGTGACGGCATGAACTCGGTAGAGATTCAGGACATCGTGAAGACCTTCGGCAGCTTCGTGGCAGTGGACCACGTCTCCCTGGCGGTGGCCAAGGGCGAGATCTTCGGCTTTCTGGGGCCGAACGGCGCGGGGAAATCGACCACCATCCGGGTGCTGTGCGGCCTCTTGACGCCAACCTCGGGGCGCGCCTCGGTGAACGGGTTCGACGTGGCCCGGCAGCCCGAAGAGATCCGCCGCACCATCGGGTACATGTCGCAGAAGTTCTCGCTCTACGACGATCTCACGGTGGAGGAGAACATCGATTTCTTCACCGGGATCTACGGCGTCCCTCGGGAGAAACGCGCGGAGCGCAAGCGCTACGTGCTGGAGATGGCCAACCTCACTGAGCGGCGCAACGCGCTGACACGGACGCTCTCCGGCGGATGGAAACAGCGTCTGGCGCTGGGCTGCGCGATCTTGCACGATCCGCCCGTGCTGTTTCTGGATGAACCAACGTCCGGCGTGGACCCGCTGGCGCGCGGCGCGTTCTGGGCGTTAATCCACGACCTCTCGGAGACCGGCCACACTATCTTCGTCAGCACACATTACATGGATGAGGCCGAGTACTGCCACCGCCTGGCCCTGATGTATCGCGGCAAAGTGATCGCCCTGGGAACGCCTGCGGAATTGAAGGCCGGACTGACGGCGCACAGCCTGCTCAACCTGGATTCCTCGGATCCGCTGGACACCATGCGCGCGCTTGAAGGGCTGGCCGGCGTGCTTGATGTGGCGGTCTTCGGTGGCGGCCTGCACGTCACGGTAGACGATGTGGATGCCACCAGCGCGCGGGTGCGCCAGCGGCTGGCCGCGCAGGGCATTAAGGTGCGGAAGCTGGAGCAGATTGAGCCTTCGATGGAGGACGTCTTCGTGGCCCTGATTGAGGCCGAGGAAAGGAAGGCCGCATGAGCTACCGCCGGGTGCGGGCCATCTGTGTCAAGGAACTGCACCACATCACGCGCGATTCGCGGAGTCTCGCGATGGCGCTAGCCGTGCCGGTGCTGATGCTGCTGCTTTTCGGTTTCGCGCTCAGCCTGGACGTGGACCGCATCCCCACCATGATTTACGACCAGAGTCAGACGGCGGAGAGCCGCGCGCTGGTCCGCCAGTTCCAGGGTTCGAGATTCTTCGAAATCCGCGAGATGGTGAGCGATTACGCCAGCATCGAACGCAACATCGACCGTAGCCGCATCCTGATGGGCGTGGCGATTCCGCTGGACTACGCGAAGAAACTGGCCGCCGGCCGGGAGGCGCAGGTGCAGATTCTGCTGGACGGCAGCGATTCCAACACCGCGTCGATTGCGCTCGGCTATGCGGAATCGCTGGTGCGCAGCTACTCGCTGGAGCTGCGCACGGCAGCGCTCAATCACCGCGCCGGAGAGCGTCTGGCTCCGCCAGTGGATGCGCGGCTGCGCGTCTGGTACAACAGTTCGCTGGAATCCAAGAACTACGTGGTTCCGGGGCTGATCGCCGTAATTCTGCAAATCATCGCGGCGCTATTGACTTCGCTGACCATTGCGCGCGAGTGGGAAATGGGGACCATGGAGCAGATTCTCTCCACCCCGCTGCGTCCGGCGGAGATGGTGCTGGGCAAGATGTTCGCGTATTTCGCAGTGGGACTGACGGACGCCACCATCGCCGTGCTGGTGGGCGTGTTCGTCTTCGAGGTGCCGTTCCGCGGCAGTCTGCCGCTGTTGGCGGTATCCACGTGCGTGTTCCTGTTCGGCGCGCTGTTCTGGGGGATCTTTATTTCGGCGGCAACCAGGACGCAAGTGGCGGCCTACCAACTGGGAATTCTGAGTTCCTTCCTGCCGGCATTTCTGCTCTCCGGATTCATTTACTCAATCGAGAACATGCCGTGGGTGATCCAGGCGATCACGCACATCATTCCGGCACGCTACGTGGTCACCATCTTGAAGGGCATTTTCTTGAAGGGCGTGGGGCTGAGCGTCTTGTGGCCCGAGTTGGGATTCCTGGCGCTTTTTGCGCTCATCGTATTCCTTTTGGCCACGCGGAAACTCAACCAGAAGCTCGGGTGAACGCTATGTGGGAACGAATTTTTGTCATCCTTCGCAAGGAATTCATCCAGGCCCTTCGGGAGCCGCGCATGCGTGTCCTGCTCTTCGTGCCGCCCATACTGCAGTTGATCGTCTTCGGCTTCGCAGTCAACCTGGACGTGGACCACGCGCGAATTGCGTGGATGGACATGGACCGCACGCCGCAGAGCCGCAGCCTGCGCGACCGCTTCACCGGGTCTGGCCGGTTCGACATTGTGTCGGCGCCGGGCAGCGAAGAAGACGTGCAGCGCACCCTGGACCGCGGCGAGGCGGAGGCGGTGGTACGCATCCTGCCGGGCTTCGCGCGGGACACGGCACGCGGCCGCGAGACGGAAGTGCAGGTACTGATCGACGGCACCAACTCGAACACCGCGTCGCTGGTTTCGAGCTACGCGGCGTCGATCATCGCGGAGTATTCGGTGGAAGTGCTGGAGCGGCAGCAAAGAATCAAGCTGCTGGCGCGCAGTCCCGGGTCGCCGGTCAGCATGTCGGTGCCGCAGGTGACGGCGCGCAGCCGCGTGTGGTTCAACCCGGACCTCTACAGCCGCAACTACTTCGTGCCCGGCGTGATCGCCAACATTATCATGCTGGTGACGCTGATGTTGACGGCGCTGGGCATTGTGCGCGAGAAGGAAATCGGCACCATGGAGCAGTTGATGGTGACACCGGTGCGTCCCATGGAATTGATGCTGGGCAAGACGCTGCCCTTCGCGGTGGTGGGCCTGCTGGACGTGGTACTGATCACGGTGGTGGCGTTCCTGGTGTTCCACATTCCGCTACACGGAAGCTTTCTGCTGCTGCTGTTCTGCGCGGTTCTGTACCTGATGACGACGCTTGGGGCGGGCCTGTTCCTCTCCACGATTTCGCACACGCAGCAACAGGCAATGATGGCGAGCTTCTTCTTTTCGACGCCAGCGTTCATGCTCTCTGGCTTCGCATTTCCCATCCGCAACATGCCGGTGGCGGTGCAGTACCTGACGTATTTGAACCCGGTGCGCTACTTCATCGAGATCGTGCGCGGTATCTTCCTGAAAGGCGCGGGGGTGGACGTCTTGTGGCCGCAGATGGCTGCGCTGGCGGCATACGGAATCGCGGTAGTGAGCCTGAGCGCGATGCGCTTCCACAAGAAACTGGATTAGCGTCAGAACAGCAATTTGGCGAACGCGTCAAGCGGCGCGGAAAGCGAAACATGCAACACGCGTTCCTCCCGGCGTACCCGGATGGATTCGAGCACGCTGGCCGCCGGGGGTTGACGCGCGTTGGTGGCGGCTGCCAGAGAGACCATGGCGCGGAAGCTCTGTTCGAAGCGTAGGGCCGCCTCTGGCGTCGGGCATCGCGCCACCATTTCTAGCTGCGTAGGGTCGCCGGGGTGGAGGGCGAGCGTGACGTACTCGGCGCCGCGCAGCAGATTGTTGACATTCGCCAGGTTGCCCTCCAGCGGAAGCGCCACGCCGCCGCGAACGGCGACCCAGATGGGGCGGGCGGCGGCAACCGATTCGGCGGGTGCGAGGATGCCGGCGGGCGGGTGCGCGGCGGTGGCGGCCGCGACCAGGTTGCCGGCGCCGGACAGAGCGAGATCGGGCGCTAGTTGGGTAGCGCCGGGGACGACGCCGCGGGCAATGGTGAGGAGCTCGACCCCGGTGGAGGCGACTAGGACGTAGTGCGCGTGACCGAACGGCTCGAGAAACGCCCGCGCGGCGGCCGGAAGTTTCGCATAAAGAGGTGACGCCCGAAGCCGATCGAGATCGACGCCGGCGAGCGCGACGGTGGCCGCGGGTACGAGCGCGGATAGAGCGGGATCGATGGCGACGGGATGCGCGGGAGTCCGGCAGGCGGCGAGGATCGCGAGGGCTATCGGCACGGCGAGGCGGGGACGGATCACCATGTGTTATGATCGCAGAGGATTCTGCCGAAAGGCGTGCCCTACTTCAGTTTTTGCCCGTAAGGCCACCCTAGCTCAGCTGGTAGAGCGACTGATTCGTAATCAGTAGGTCGCCGGTTCGATCCCGGCGGGTGGCTCCACAAACTCGCAGAAAAGCCAAGACTTAACTATTCCCCTCCAAAAAGTGCCGACACACGCCCTGTCCAGAAAAAGGCGAGGAAAAGGCTTCTCGCGGTATTGGCCGGAAAGAAGTTGAGCTTCCTGCCGGGCCACAGGGAGCCATCCGCGCCGGTCCGGGCAAGGATTCGACCGTCCTGGCACCGGGCGTTGGCGCTGTGTGGGCTACGAGAACAGAGACAGCGACTCCGGTTCCGAGAGCACCTCTTTCAATTCGGGGTCACCATTTTCGACCGGTCGAAGCGCTTCCAACTCCCGATGCAAATAGAAGGTGCGAGCGTGAGCACGAGCCAGAAGGTTGTCGTACCGCATCGGGCTGAGCTGTGTGGTTGCACCGGTGGTCTCCCACTGCTCCAGACCCTCCTCCAATTCCGACCCCAGGATATAGGCTTCGACCTTCGTGGTCTTGTCCACACAACCTCTCGCGCGAATCTCTCGGATGTAATTCCGAGCCTGATCAACTTCGTCTTGGCTGATCTTAAAGCCACCCCGCTTCAGTTCAACGATCAAAACCTTCCTATAGCCGAAAACCTCGCCGTTATCGGCATATTGCTCAGCGGCGTAAGCCCCGATTGAGGAGTCCGATAGCGCAACGAAGTCAGGACGGCTCCTCGATACCGGTTCTTCTGGGCGTCCCAAAAACTTGCGAATCACTTCTGCCATGCTTCGGTTCGAACGAAAGTCCACGGACTCGTACTCCGGACCGAACATCCAGAGCCCGCGCTCAAATAGCGGCTGCAATTCGTGAACCTCATCCGTCTTACGGTCGTTGATAATCGCCTGGAGGCGACTAATGAGCGTCAGGCGTTCGCCAAGTTCGTCTAGCACGAGCGTCGCATTGCTGGCGCTCCAGCGTTGCATGATGGCGTTCCACCCATCCAGGTCATTAGGTGAACACGAAGAGAGCTGTTTCAGGAGGTCATAACCGGTGCGCGTCTGCTCCAATTTCGCATAAATCTCCACCGTCCGGGCAAGGTCTTGGTCGGACAGCCTAGGGCATTTTTCCTGCACCTGTTCTACGAACTGAGCGACAACCTGTTTTGAATGTTCCGGCAGTTCACGGAGGAGCTGCCGGGATTCGTCCAAGGCGGCCTTCTTGCGCGCCTTCCGGTCCTCTGCCAGAGCCTCATACATTTTCTTGCCGACAAATCCACGAACTGCCTTGTTGACAGCATTTGACCGGGCTGTTGAATGGAAGCCGCCCCAGTCTGATTTCACTTCTTCGGTAAGAATATTGGCCCGGATGATAAAACTGAACCGTTTAGCCTCGGAGGTTCGTCCGTCAAGGATGCTGCCCTCTCCGTCAAAGCCCTCCCACGAAGGTTCGCCCACCATTCGGTCATTGACCCACCACGTCAGCCCTTTTAGCTTCGATGATCTGTCGGTGGTCGCTGAGTCTAGGCTGTAGATTTCGACACTTCCGTAAGGCTCAACGGCCAGGGAGTCAGTGGTAAGGGTTTGAAGATCAAATAGCTGGACAGCCCGGCCGTTCAAATGAATTGCGAAGGATGGATCAACAATGAACCGGCTCCCAATTACCTCCAGGATCTCTGCTTCCGCCCGGACGCCCCTGATCAGATCCGCAGAGATCGTCGTACCATATCCATCGGCTGCTTCATCAAGTTGAATCGCACATCGGAAAGGGCTATCTCCTCCCTCGGTCAGGGAAATTTCCGCAATGAGCCTTCTCCCGCCTTTCCGCGTTTCAACGGTATATTTGTCGGCAAAGCAAAATGCCGCGTGACGGCCCTTGCCGTTTCTGCCGAACGCCGTCCTCTGCCGCCTGGGCACCCCAGGGGGGAATTCAACTGTCGCGCCTTGTTCTTTTAGCCGGTCATAGGAAAGGGTCTTCCAACGCCGGTTAAACTCGGGCGAGGTCATTCCCGTGCCGTTGTCCACAATTGAGAACGCCCCTTCTCGGTCGTCTGGCCAAGTAATATCGACGACGGTAGCACCGGCATCGTAGGAGTTCGCTATTAGTTCGGTGATCGCGATTCGCGGGTCAGAAATAATATGGCCGGCATGGTCGCGCAGAAAATTGGTACTAAATGCAAACGGTAGTTCCAAGTTTTGGTTACTTGCCACGCCAATGCTCCCGCACATCGAAAGTAGTTGATGCACCAGCATATTACATGGCGCAATGGCGTGGGTAGGGTGTCCCGAAATCCAATACCGGACACCCCAGGCGGACGGCTGGCGAAAGCGCGCCCCGCGCTCTAGACCGGCCGGGTCGCGGGTGGTATCGGGCAGGGTTGCGTACGCGCTTCGCTTGGCGTTAGTCTGTCTGCTGATGACGGAACTCGCAACCAACCGTTCGGAC
>JANYAH010000038.1 GCA_025361425.1 Candidatus Solibacter sp.
GAAGTGGCGCTCTGTGCGGCCCAGGATCTTGCGGTTTTGGTTGCCGTGGACCCCAACAAAGTATCTGTGCTTGCGGACATAGTGAGGTGTGTACTCCCTCCTTCTATCAGACCGCGAATGAGGATTTACCTCAATAGCGAAACGTCCGAAAAGACGCCAAGAATGTGGGGTGATATGGTACATTTCCACTTATGACGGTGCGGGGGGACCGTCACATCCATCTATTAAACGGTAGGCGGTCTGAGTGAACGGTTGCGCAATGGAGTGATACGTTTTGATGCGCGAAACGATGTCATACTGAATCTATGCCCCAGAACCAAGCGGCCCTTAAACGTCGTACAACCCTGACGCTGCCGTCAGATTCCTTGCTGCAGGCTCAAAAGATCGCCGATTCCAGGCGGGTAAACCTCAGCACGGTGATTTCCGAAGTGGTTGCAGCAGGTTTGCGGCTCGAAAGTGCCCGGCATCGGCGTAACCAGATTCTGGAAAAGTATCGAACGGCGTTTACCGGTTTTTCCGAAGATGAGCTCGCGATTCTGGACGGCGTTATTCTTGAGCCGGTGGGCGCGGGCCGGCGCTGATGGTCGATCCGGGCGCGCGTCCCTTTCTCTTCGACACAAGTGCCGAGGGATGGCTGGTTCGCAATGCCAGCCCGGATGTCGTCCGCTGGCTCCATGCCTACCTGGGGTTCCATCAGATTTCCGTCTCGGCGGTGACGGTTACGGAGCGGATCCGTGGCTACAGTATGTTGTGGCGCCGCTCCGCCCCGGGAGCCCGCGCACGCATCGAGTTGGCGCGGGTCGCGTACCTGAGCGGGCTTGGCAATGTGCTGCCGGTCGATGCCGCTGTGGCTGTAGTGGCAGGCGAGATCTTCGGGTTGATTCCAGAAGCGCCAACACCGCCGCGTCGTTCCCACCGGCTGGCAGAATCGCGCCAGGAACGGCTGGCTCGCTGGCGCTTCGACGGATTGATCGCGGCGACAGCGCTGGTGGCCGGGATACCGCTGGTGCATAACAACGCAAGCGATTTCGAGGCGATACGAAGCGCCATCGAGCGGTCTCCGGAGCGATTCCCCGGGCTTGGTCCGCTTGAACTCATCCGATGCTCGTTGCTGGCATGAATTTCAGTGCCACCGAATTCCGGGACGTCAGGGCTACCGGAGTTGCTCGAATTCCTTCTCGTCAATTCCGAGCTGGTTCAAGATCCGGTAGAAGAGGGGAGGGCCGATTTCCCGTCCGCCGTGAATGGGGATCGTGGTGGTGCGCCCGTCTTGATGCCTCCATCGTTCGTGGCTCCCGGTTTGGCGCGCCTTCAAAAAACCGAGCTTGGCCGCGGCGCGGCGGAATTCGTCAGCCCGGGCGCTAGGCATGCACGATCTCGGTTGTGTCGGCGGGTAAAGGCTGGTTCCGCTCCCCGTACTCTTCCGCAATCAACCGAAATATGGCCGCGAGCTCAATGAGGGCATCTTCCCGAGTCGGCATGAGCGCGTGACATCCCGGAATCGCAGGCACTTCCGCGACCCATCCGTGGGGTTGGTTTCGATACAGCACCACTTTGTAGTCGTCGAAGCCCATCGCCACCATTGTACCGCTTGCGTCAGCGCTGGTCTCTCTGGAGGGCGATTCGGGGCACGTCAACCCCACGATTGACAAGGGTTTCGTGAGTGGGTCAAGTCTTGCCCTTTGTGAAACAAGACCTGTCACGCTCCACTTGGCTGGGCGCCTAAACCATAGACATGCCCCGGTCCAGCGGCGTAGATCGCGCGAGCAAGCCGCTGTGTTGGCGACCGGAAGTGGGCGCCACACGGCGTTCATGCGGAGGCCACGCTACCTCCGCCACTTCATCTGGCCGTCCACCACCGTCGCCATCGCTCCGCCGTGGAACGTTCTTCCGTGGAAGGGGGAATTCCTGCTCCGCGAGGCGGATTGATTCACGTCGTAGGTCCACTCGATATCCGTGCTGAACACCGTCACGTCGCCCGGCGCGCCCGGCGCCAGGGTGCCGCGTCCCAGCCGCATCACTGCGTCAGGCCCCGTGGTGAAGAGCTCCACCAAACGGGCCAGG
>JANYAH010000049.1 GCA_025361425.1 Candidatus Solibacter sp.
TCAGGCGCTCGCGATGGCCAGCAGATTCCAGCCGACACATAGGGCGAAGAAGACATTGGCGCGCCGCAACAGGCGGGTGCGCCGGCTTTTCCAGGCAAACAGTGCCAGTCCGCAGGCGATGGCTTTGACCAGCAACAAGGCCATCGCGGGATGGGCTGAGACACGAATCAAAGCCGCCATCAGCGGATTGCCTTCGGCTACGCCCTGCCGCAGGAACACCAGGGTGGTCGCGAGATCGCAGAACTGAAGGGCCACAAAGACTAAGAGAATCGTCATATTTACCTTGTTTGCCGAGTGGGATCAGCTTAGGGGGAGCCGCGACGCCCGGCAATGGTACTAGTTCCAGTACGCGAAGTTCAAGAATCCTTTTCGCGGGTCGATCTGATTAGCTAGATTCAATGTCACCCACCGTTCCAAATGCGCCTCGCGGCCTGCTTAGCAAGCTACTAGTACCCTCGCTGCTCGATGTGTTCTTCCTGGCGTTGTTGCTGGCGGCGTTCGCTCATCCGCAGGGTTTGCGGGCGCTGCTTGCCGATGGCGACACTGGCTGGCACATACGCACCGGCGAACTGATTCTGGAGACTGGACGCGCTCCGGTGGCGGATCCGTTCTCCTTCAGCCGTCCCGGCCAGCCGTGGTTCGCCTGGGAATGGCTGGCCGACGTGGTGTTGGCGCGAACCTGGCGGTGGCGCGGCCTCGCGGGGGTAGCCGCACTGTCCGGCGCGGTGCTCGCCCTAGCCGCCACGGCGCTGTTGGCGCGCATTCTCCGCCGCGGCTGCGGCCTGTGGACCGGTATAGGGGCGACGCTGGCGGCGGTGAGCGCTTCGAGCACACACTACCTGGCGCGGCCGCACGTGTTTTCGATCCTATTTTATACGCTCGCGCTCTGGATATTGGCCGAAGATCGCGGGCAGCGCGGGCCGCTAGTGTGGCTGCTGGTGCCGCTGAGCGCGCTGTGGGTGAATCTGCACGCCGGTTTTGTGGCGTGGCTGGCCACGCTCGGGCTTCTCATGGTGCTCTGCGTGGCGCAACGCAACTGGTCCCAAGTGCGCCGCTATGGAACGCTGGCGGCGCTGTGCTGCCTGGCCAGCTTCTTGAATCCGTACGGGTGGCAGTTGCACCTCCACGTTGCGCGCTACCTGAATTCGTCGTGGATCATGGACAACGTGCAGGAGTTTCAATCCCCCAGCATCCGCTCCGAGGGGATGATCGTCTTCGCCCTGCTGCTGCTGGCAACGGTGGCGCTGGCGCCAAAAGCCGACCGTTTTGAGGCGATGCTGGTGCTGGTTTGGGGATTTCTGGCCCTGCGTTCGGCGCGCCACGTGCCGTTCTTCGCGATTGCGGCAGCGCCCGTATTGGCCTCGGGCGTTGCGGTGTATTGGGCGCGCATGGCGTCGCGCGCCGGTAGCCGCACGGCGGTGCGCATCTGCTGGGAACTGGCGCAGGAATACGGGCTACGTCCGCGCGCCAGCCTCTGGCTGCCGCTCTCGGCCGCGGTGGTGATGCTGGCCGTGCCCGGCGCCGGTTTCCCGGACACGATTTTTCCGGTGCGTGCGGTGGAACGGAACCTCGAACAACTCACGCCCCCGGGTGCCATGCCGCGCATTCTGACCAGCGACCAATGGGGCGACTACCTGATTTACCGCCTGTATCCCGCACAGCGCGTCTTCTTTGACGGCCGCAGCGATTTCTTCGGCCCGGCAATCGGGTCGGACTACGTGAAGCTGCTGGCGGGCGAGAAATCCTGGCGCGAACTGCTGGACCGCTACCAATTCGACCTGGCGCTGTTGCCGCACGCCTGGGCACTGAGCACGGCGCTCGACCGCGAACCCGAATGGCGGCAGGTGTATCGGGACCCGGTGGCCGTGCTCTATGCGCGCGACCCAAGGGGTATTCCGGGGCGGAGCCGCGGGTCCGCGCGGATCCCCTGGCACTCGCCTTTCGCCCGCGCCATCGGGGTCGGCCACACGGCGGAAGCCGGCGAGGGCAGCGGCTGCAGACCAGGGGATTTGCCCCGTAATCCGAGGAAGAGTCTGCCAAGTGGGGGTTCATAATGCAGTTCGATCGGCGTTTTGTGCTGGTGGTATCGGTGAGTATGGCCTGTGCGCTGCTGGTGGCGGGAGGTTTCTACCGGCTGGTGCGGGGCGCGGGTAGCCGTCCCCGCGCCGTCAAGGATAAACAGGTAGTAGTCGCTACCATGCTGCTTCCCGCGGGAAGCACGCTGGCTCCCGCCTCCGTCAGACTGCGCGGCGTGCCGGAGGGCTTGTTCCCCGCCGGAGCTTTCTCGCGCCTGGAGGATGTGCTGGAACGGCCGGTGATCAGCGCCATCCAGGCGGACGAGCCGGTGGTGGAGGCGCGCCTGGCGGTTAAGGGGAGCGGCATGGGTTTGGGGCCCTTAATTCCGCCCGGAATGCGCGCCATTTCGGTACGCGTCAACGATGTAGTGGGGGTGGCCGGCTTCGTGCTGCCGGGCATGCGGGTGGACGTGCTGGTCACCGGTAGGCCGCCCAATGGAAACGACACCGAGACCCGGACCGTGTTGCAAAACATCACCGTCCTCTCTGCCGGGCAGACCATTGCCACCGACGGTAAGAGCCAGCCGATCACGACTCCGGTGGTGACATTGCTGGTGAGTCCGGCGGAGGCGGAAGCCCTGACCCTGGCCAACAGCGAAGGCCGCATCCAACTGTTACTGCGCAATTCCACCGACCGGGCGACGGTGGCCACCAGCGGGCGGAGGCTGCACGATCTCTACGGGGCGTCACCGCCCGAAGTTGCACCGGCTAAGGCCGCCGCGCCGAAGGTCCACAGAGCGGCGGCGGCTGCGGTCGCGGCGGCCGCCGCCCCACTGGCGGCCGCGCCGGCGGCTGAACCGGAACAGATGATCGTGATTCGAGGCTCCGTCAAAAAGGTGGAAGTCTTTTCCCGAGAGCAGGAGACCAA
This sequence comes from Candidatus Solibacter sp., assembly GCA_025361425.1. Classification (GTDB taxonomy): domain Bacteria; phylum Acidobacteriota; class Terriglobia; order Bryobacterales; family Bryobacteraceae; genus Solibacter. The sequence continues at coordinate 2,944 of JANYAH010000049.1, forward strand.
ATGACGGCTGCCATTCCCCAGAGCACCCCCGAATCGAGTTGGGAGCAGCGACTGCCGCAGAACGCCGCCAGCCCCACCGCGGTCAATCCGGAATACCAGGAGCTGAAGTTCACCCTGCACCGCAAGCTGCTGGACCGCATCAACCTGGAGGCGCTGTCGGGCATCGATGACGACCGCATTCGCGCCGAAGTGCGGCAAGCCGTGCTGGCGATCGTGAAGGAGGAGCCCAACCTGCTCACCGCGGCCGAAAAACAGCGCATCAGCCATGAGGTGCTGCACGAAGTCTTCGGCCTCGGACCGCTCGAACCGCTGCTTCAGGACCCGACCATCTCCGACATCCTGGTGAACGGTCACAAGCAAGTCTACGTGGAACGCAAGGGCTTGCTGGAGCTGACCAGCGTGCGTTTTCACGACGAGGGGCATTTGCTGCGCATCATCGACAAGATTGTCTCCCAGGTGGGCCGCCGGGTGGACGAATCCAACCCCATGGTGGATGCGCGCCTGGCCGACGGCTCGCGCGTCAACGCCATCATCCCCCCCTTGGCTGTGGACGGGGCCTTGCTGTCGATCCGCCGTTTCAGCACCGACAAGCTGATGCCGGAAGACCTGGTAGCCAAGGGCGCCATGACGCGCGGCATGATGACCCTGCTCGAAGCCGCCGTCAAGGCCAAGTTGAACATTATTGTCTCCGGCGGAACCGGCGCCGGCAAGACCACCCTGCTGAACGCGCTCTCCGTTTTCATTTCTCCGAAAGAGCGCATTCTGACCATTGAGGACGCCGCCGAACTTCAGTTAAAGCAGCCGCATG
>JANYAH010000082.1 GCA_025361425.1 Candidatus Solibacter sp.
GGGATACAAACAGATTCCGGCGCTCATCAAAGAATTGGAAGCTCTGGCGCCGTCTAAGTTGGGGGTTGTCAAACGGAGAAAGGCGTCGTAGAGTGGGTTACGCGGGAGTTGCTACTTTCAACGGAGTTCCGGGCATTCTCAAACATTGAGCTATAACCCACAGACCACTTTCACGTTACCAGGTTGCAAACTCAGATTGCCGTAGCTCTTTGGGGACGCGGTCCGCGTGGAACTCGTGATTCCGTTGTGATTCCATTCGCTCTCAAATCCTGGAAACTGGGGAAACTTCATTGCACTCGGTGGGCGCTGTAATTCGCTAAACCCTTGAGAATCGATGTAGTGCTGTTTTCCCAAGCTGGACGTCGCCGGTTCGAATCCGGTCTCCCGCTCCATGTTTTCCTCAGCGGTTATGGGTGGACTCGCGATCGTGTCGTTCACCAAACGAGGGCGCTTTCGGCTGGGCTGGTCTGAAAACTGTCCTGGGAAATAACGCCGATGACCGCGATGTGCGTGACACGCGACATTTGTTGTCTGGCATGAGGTTCATGAGGAACGCACGGTTGAATCGATTTAACGAAAGCGTCCGGCCGCCTTATCGTATTCGGCGAGTACGCACGATCAGTCCGTAAATGAAACGAGCCCTTGGCGCATGGCAATCGTCGCGGCTTCCGTGCGGTCGGAAACCTCCAACTTCTCTATAATGTTGTTTACATGGTTCCGAGCCGTGTTATCGCTGATCCCGAAGACGCGGCCGATCTCTTTGTTGGTGAGCCCTCTCGCCACCAACTGCAGGATCTGATGTTCTCTGGGAGTCAGGTCGGAACGAGTCATGCGATCAGTCAACTGCGCCGCAATGTGCGCGGGGAAGTATCGTTGGTTCGCGCGCACAAGGCGGATCGCCTCGAGTAGTTCGTCCTGAGATGTACTCTTTAGCAGGTAGCCCTGTGCGCCCGCTCCTACAGCTTGATAAATGTCCTCATCGGTGTCGAAACTTGTGAGCACGATAATTCGCGGTGGGTCTTTGCGGAGCTTGATGGCACGCATGGTTTCCAATCCGCTCATGCCAGGCATGCGCAAATCGATCAGAATCACGTCGGGGGCAATCTCTTGAAGCAGCGCAAGTGCCTCTTCGCCGTTAGATGCGCTGCCTATAACTTCTATGCCCGGTTGGGTGCTCAACATGCTCGCGAGGCCCGCGCGCACTACTGGATGGTCGTCGACAATTAGGATGCGAATGCTTGCAGAATCCGCCATAGGCCCTTATATGTGAAACAGAAGTTTGGGCCACGCCACGATGTCGAAGCGCGATTTCAGAGGTGCCATCACTTCAACCTGGGTGCCAGAGCCGAGAGTGCTCCTGATCACCAAAGTGGCCGAGATACTGTCTGCTCTATTGCGCATTCCCACCAGACCGAATCCGGTATAATTGCCATCCGTCACAAAACCGACTCCGTCATCTTCGACCGACAGGCAGATGGAGGGGCGATGGTGGTGAACCCGGATCCGGATGGTGCTGGGGCCGGCGTGCCGAATCGAATTTGCAATCGCTTCCTGGCCGATCCGGAATAGCGTGTCCTTGATTCGCGGCGGGATAGTCATCACCCCATCCCCACAATATGTCACCACGTTCACTCTGCCGTCCTTGCTCATCCGTTCCGCACAGGCGCGGAGAGCGGCAAGAAGCCCGACGGGTCCGAGCGTCGGCGGACGAAGACTTGAAATACAACGTCGCACTTCTTCGTGGCTGCTCCGCGCCAACTCCATGGCCAAATCGACCTTTCTTTCGAGAGCCGAGGAATTCGGGGGCATGCTGTTGCGAATCGCCTGAAGCTGAAAGCCGATTCCAGCGAAACTCTGCGCCAGCGTATCATGAATCTCATGGGCAAGGTGCGCACGCTCTTCCACAACGGCGCGCAGCCGCCAGTGCTTTGCCAAAAGGTACAAGTGCTGGGATAGAAAGAGAATGCTGAGCATCACCAGCCCCGCAAAGAGGAGGGTGCGACGACTCCACCATGTTGGCACGGAGACCGCCTCCACATATTCCGAAGCCCGGACCAATAGCGCGGTCCGGGCGGTGCCGGTCCACACCTGTGCGATGTAGCCATCGGCGGCCACCCCGATCAGTGAGGACTCGGGGCTGGTTTGAAAACTCAGGCGTCCCCCCGCGGCGCGCTCAGCGCCGGGGGGGAGAAGGCACGCCGCGGTGGCGAACAGCAACAGGGAGCGAAAGATCCACGCGGACTTCATCGAACACATCGCGATCATGAGCGCCGAGCGGGTACGTCCCACGCACTGCCGGCAATTTCCTTGAGATCCCAACCGCGCCGATATTCGCGGCGCAGGTACTGGTTGGCCTCCTGGCAGTTGGTGACGCGAAAATCCAGGGGATCCCATTGGATCCGATGGCCCACGCGTAGCGCGATGTTGCCCAGTTGGTAGGCTTCGGTGAACGGGCCGGCATAGCCGAAATGGCACGGCGCCGGCTTGCCCGCTTTGACCGCTACCGCCCAGTCCTTGTGGACCTCCTCGCGGCCCCACTCGCGCTGCGGAGGTGCCGGAAGCGGTTCCGTGCTCTGGCCGGCAAAAGGTCCGCGGCCAGCGGGATAACTGCCTTTCGTCCCGATCCAAACCATGCCGCCCTGGCCGCCGCGTAGCGTCGCCGCTCCGGACGCCGATGTAGTCGCAGGGCGTGGGGCTTGCATCGCCACGGGTAGGGGCAGGTTGCCGTCGTACCAATAAACCGAAAGCGGGGGATGGATGCCGCGAGCCGCCCAGTCGAACCGGATGATGCACGAATCCGGGTACATCTCTTTCTTCAGGCCGGACGTTTCCAGCACTTCAATGGCGGAAGGCGCGCCCAGATCGAGAGTCAGAAAGATGACATTCATGCTATGGGGCGCAATGTCGCCCAGCGCGCCGCTGCCGAAATCCAGCCACCCGCGCCAAGAGAAAGGATGATACAAGGTGCCATTGTTCGCGAACTGCCGCTTTCTTTCCGGACTGTAGACTGCATGGCCCGCGGGCCACTTCGCCTGGAAGGGACGGGCCGCCGCGGTGCCAAGCCACAAATCCCAATCCAGCGTGGCGGGCACGGGGTCTTCGCCTTCCAGACGGTCATGGCCCTGGGGCCAGATCGGGCGGTCGGTCGTCATGTGGATTTCGGTGATTTCGCCCAGCGCGCCAGACTGAATCAACTCCGCAGTCCGGAGGGTGCGGGGCTCGGCGCTGGTTTGCGTTCCCATCTGCGTGACCACCTTCGTCTGGGCAGCCACACTGGCCATGATTCTGGCCTCATGCACGGACTTGCAGAGTGGCTTCTGGCAGTAAACGTTGAGGCCATGCCTCATGGCGTACACGCTCATGTAGGCATGGTTGTGGTCTGGCACGGCCACGATCACCCCGTCGAGTTTCTCCTTTTCGATCATCTTGCGGAAGTCGGTGTACTTTTTGGCGCCCGGATACTCCGCCCCGCGTTTATCCAATACGGTGGAGTCCACGTCGCACAAAGCCGAGATGTTCTCGCCCAGACCGGCGAATGTCTTGGCGTCAACCCCTCCCATGCCGGCAAGGCCAATGATGCCGAGGTTCAGCTTTTCGTTTGCCGCGTAGCCTCGCGCCAGGCCGGCGGGAAGAATCATGAACGTGGCGGCGGTTTTCAGCGCCTGGCGGCGAGTCAGACGGTCTTCTGTGTCGAGTCGTTTCACAACATCACCTCTCATGACAGTTTCAAAAACTTTGGTTTACTGGCGCTATTTCGTGTAACTTAGTGGCGGCCAGCGCTATGCCGCCCAACAGTCCTGCCTTGTCCTCCAGCAGGGACCGCTCGATACACAAATCCTGGACTGGAAACATGCGAACCCGTTCCTTCACGGTTTCGCGTACGGGTTCGAGCAGCAGATCGTCCAGGGCTGCCACGCTGCCTCCCAAGACCACAAGATCGGGGTGTAATGCGGTGACCATGTTGGCAATGCCTATGCCGAGCCAGATGGCTGTCCTGCTTATGGCTTCCCGCACTGCCGTGTCGCCAGCCCGAGCCGCAGCGCCCATCTCTTTCGGCGTGACCGCGCTGGCGTTCCCGGAGACCATCTCGAAGAGGACAGGAGCGAGGCCGCTCTGTAACAAGCGGATGCCCTCGCCGACCAGCGCCGGCCCGCTGGCGAGAGTCTCCAGGCAACCTTGGTTGCCGCACCCGCAGAGGAGGCCGTCCCGCTGCATAGTCTGATGACCGAGTTCGCCGGCCGCACCCAAGCGCCCGAGGCGCAGCTTTCTGTCAACGATGATGCCGCCGCCGATGCCGGTACCGATCGTAAGAAAGATCATCGTGTCCACCAGCCTGCCGCGGCCAAAGGTGAACTCTCCCAGTGTCGCCATCCGCGCATCATTGAGCAGAAACACCGGGCAGCTCAGCGTCAGCGAGAGGGTCTGACCAACCGGCACACCACGCCATTGCGAGGGGAGATTCGGCAGGAACTGGGTGACGCCTGTCCGGACGTCCACCAGTCCGGGCACTCCCATCCCGACCGCCACCGGCCGTGCGCCTAGACGCGCGGAGAGGTCGTCCACCAGCCCCGCAATCCGGCGCAAAACGGCGGGCGCCCCCTCGTGGGAATTGGTCGGCACCCGGCCTTCGGCCAAAATCTCGCCGTCTGAACCGGCGAGGACAACCGCGATCTTAGTGCCACCAAGGTCCACGCTTGCAAATAACTCTTTCATCTTCGCCTCTCTGCCTGCACACCCGTCCCACCACGATGTGCAATTCCCGACCTGTCTCTCACCACTGGTTAGAGCGCTTTGTCCGAGACCTCTAAGAACTCACCTCTTGAATACCCTTCCGGCTGGAGGCTGCCCAGCCGGTTGTGGAATTCGTAGGAATCGCCGCGGTACAACGTGCGCTCCGACCATAGCGGCCGGCGGCCGGCCAGATAACCAACGGACTGGATCAGCATGCCGGCTGCGCCATCACGCAGTTTCAACGCGCGCGCGTCGGCGCCACGGGCGTTCACCGCGCGGATTCTCTCATCGGCGCCCTCAATCGTCAACCCGTAGTGCTCAGTCCAGACTTTGTAGAGAGACCCGCGCACGGCCTCCACGGTCAGGTTCGGACAGTGCGCCGCGACGACGTAGCGTTTCTCCAGAATCACCGGGAAACCATCTGCCAGGCGCAACCGCTCCATATAGAAGAGTTGGTGTGCCGGCTCTACCTGAAGGATCTGCGGAACGTCGTCGAGAACGTCCTTTGCAAGCACTGTTCCGAATTGAAGAACCTCGGTACCGGGCCGCTTGCCGGCGGCAGTTGCCTTGTCGGTGAAACTCACCAACGCCCGCAAGTTGTAGTCCAGCGCGCGGCCGCGTACAAACGTGCCGACGCCTTTGCGGAACTCCAACAGCCCCTCCGATACCAGGTTCGACAAGGCTTTATTGGACGTTGCCCGACTTACTCCGAACCGTTCACAGAGCTGTCTTTCGGTGAGGAACTTGCCGCCAATCGGGCATTCACCAGAGTCAATCAGTTGCTTCAGATAGCCGTTTAGCTGTTGATACAGCGGCTCTTTAACCAAAATAGATGCCATGTGGCTATGCCTCAGTACAGGTCCGTTATCTCACGGCATGGAGGCCCTTGTCAAGGCCTAATTAACCCCCGATTTTGCCCTTGGCCGACCTAAACCTGACGGCCCTTCTCTGACGTGCAAGCCAAGCAGCCAATCCCGGACATCTCCTGTCATACCGGCGAGCCGGTTCTTATTCGAAAGGCTAACGTTCGCCCCAGGCAGATAATGAATAGGTCAATGTAGTATCAACAGCTTAGCTGCTATTAGTCATGTGCGACAGACCCTTTTTCAAGGCAGGCATCTTGCACCACGGCCCGGTCCCGTAAACCAGTTTCAGGGGATTCCACCCGACTGAGTGCTCCGTGGGCACCAGCCACTTGCGAGTGTCTAAAAGAAATTCCCGCAAAAACATAATTGCCACTTACGGGTCGGCAAGTGCGTTTTTTCTGTTGACGCAAGACGCGACCTGTGGTAAATCTAGTGTGGATCAGCCACCGTTCAAATATTTTTCGCTTCTACGATGTCTTTGCAGAGCATCGTTTTTGGAAAAACATCAAACAGGAGACGTGTTATGAAGTCGGCAATGTCGAGATTCGTTATCGGTTTATTGTTCTTGTGTGGCCTGGTTGCCGCACAAGACCGAGGCACAGTTCGGGGAACCGTCGTGGACCAAACTGGAGCCGCCATCCCGGGCGCCACGGTCACCGTACGGAACGTGGAAACTGGCCTCGTGCAGACCGTGAAGACGGAGACGGATGGGGTATACACCGTTCTGTATCTGCCCGTTGGCAACTATTCCGTAACCACGAAGAAGAGCGGGTTTCGCGATGCCCAGACCTCCGGCGTGCGCGTCAGCGTAGCCAGCATGGTAAACGTAGACGTGGCGATGACGCTCGGCAGCATGGAACAGACTGTTGAAGTCAGCGGCGCTGCCTCACTCGTGGATCTGCAGGGCACTAACCTCGGAAAGGTGATGCCGACTAAAGCCATCATGGACCTGCCGCTGTTCATCTCCGGTGGTCTGCGCAGCAATATGAACTTCATCATTTTGACGCCCGGCGTCCTTGGCGATGCCAGCAACCCTCGAATCGGGGGCGGTCTGTTGGATGGGCAGAGCGAGCAGTTGGACGGCGCCGAGTCCCAGAGTGAACGCCGTAACGACCCTTCTATGAACGGTGTCAGCGTTGAGGCGGTGGAAGAGTTCAAAGTGCAAAGTTCGTCCTACTCGGCCGAGTATGGTCGCACCTCCAATGGAGTCATCAACTGGGTAACTAAGTCGGGAACGAACGAGTTACATGGCACAGGGTTTCTTTTTGCCCGCAATGAGTTCTTCAACTCCCGCGGATGGACAGGACCCTTCACGGCGGTTCCGGCTCCGCGGTCCGTGCGGCGCCAGTGGAACCCGGGCGGCAGCGTCGGCGGTCCGGTGATGATCCCCAAAGTGTTCGATGGCCGCAACAAGGCGTTCTTCTTCTTTGCCTACGAGCAAGCCAAGACTAGGAACGGCCGCGGATTCGGGTTGGTTACTACCCCCATCGATGAATTTAAAAACGGCGACCTGCGCAAGCTCGTGGATGCGAGCGGAAACATGATTCCCCTTTACGATCCATTCGACGGCGCAGGCAACCTCCTGTCGGATCAGTCCCAGCGCCAGCGCCTGCAATGCAACGGCGCGCTGAACGTGATCTGCCCCAACCGAATCGACCCCTTATCGAAGCGTCTGGTGGGCTTGCTAGGGCGGCCGGACAATCCGAACGCGATTACCAACAACACCCGAAGCTATCGCTACGGCACTTCGCAAACCACGCTTCCCTCGATCAAGGGAGATTACGTGTTCAACGAGAAGCACCGGGCCAATTTCCTGTACAGCCGCTATTTTAGTCCGGCGCAGCCCAACATCGCGCAATGGCCGGGCACGCTGCCCTCGGACAATTGGAATACCGATACCAAGATTCAATACTACCGATTCAATTACGACTACATCATCCGCTCATCCCTGCTGAATCACATTACCTTTGGCTTCAACAAGCGCAACCTCATTGAGAATCCGGGCAACACCAATAACATTGACGAGAGCATCCGCAAAGCGATGGATTTCCCCGGCGTGCTGACTCCCACGGTTCCGGGAAAGACGGTGAAGTACAACGCCGATTATGTTACCTTCGGAACGCACGTCGCCACGGACTCCCGTCAGAAGACCTATGACTTCAAGGAACAACTGGCGTGGATCAAGGGCCGGCACAGCACCAAATTCGGGTTCAATTATCTGCGCGGCATGTATCGGCGGTTGGATTACAATGACGCCTATGGCGTAGTGGGCTACTCGGGTGCGGCCACTTCGAACACGTCTGCGTACGGCGGGCAGCAGGGGTCCGGGTGGGCCGCTTTCCTGCTTGGCGTATCGAGCGGTGGCGACTTCCGCTATCCCGACGATACCGAATTCTTCTGGCCTTACTACGCATGGTACGCACAGGACGATTTCAAGGCATCGAAGAAGCTGACACTGAATTTCGGGTTACGGTATGAGATCCCGGTTCCCAAACAGGAACGGAATCTGCACAATTCGAATTTCTGTCCCACCTGCTCCAACGCCGCCGCAGGCGGCCTCCTGGGAGCGATGGTCTACGCCGGTGTGGATCAACAAGGGTCCCGCTTCGGGCAAACCCGCATGAACGCTTTCGGGCCGCGGCTAGGTTTCGCCTATGAGCTCTCGCCCAAGACCGTTATTCGCGGGGGCGGTTCCATCTACTATCAGCCATCGCGCGAAGATGGTAACGCCGACAACGGAATTCAGGGCTTCGGCGGAACCTATAACCCGCCCGGCAACTATCTGGCCAGCGGTATCTCCATGTTGAATTCCACCGGCTTCCTACCGCTCAATTCACTCATCAACGCCAACAAACCGCCTGTTTCCACTCCGGCGGCCCTGAGTGCCGCACTACTGAACCAAGGCGTCTTCTATTACAACCCGACGGCCGGCCGCGCGCCCTATTTCGGCGACTGGCAGTTCACAATTGAGCGGACCATAACCAACAATTCGCTTTTCCGCGCCAGCTATCACGCCACTATAGGGAATAAGCTGCTATCCAGGAAGCAGAGTCAGAACCAGTTGGACCCGAAGTATTGGAGCATCTATGGGACCAGCCTCGGTCAGTCCATCTCGTCTTTGATGGGCAGCCCCACAGGGAGCGCCCTGCTGGCGGCTAACGGCTTCCGGTTACCGTATCCCAATTTCCCGCAGAACCTGAGCCTGCAGCAGGCTCTCCGGCCCTACCCGCAATATTCGAACGTGGACAGCAACGCGGGCGGCCAGAACGACGGCCACATGACCTTCCATGCTCTAGAGACCAGCTTCGAGCATCGCTTCAACCATGGTCTCTATATGATGGCGTCTTACACCTGGGCCAAACTGATCTCCAATACCGATGGTGAGGATGCGAACCGAGGCGACGGCTCCGGCCAGAACCAGTACAACCGCGCGCTGGACAAAGCGCTGGGTATCCAGGATAGCCCGCATAACTTCCGGTTGAGTTACGTGTACGAGTTGCCGATCGGCCGCGGCAAACCACTGCTGGCTAACATGCCCAAGCTGGCCAACCTCCTGCTAGGCAACTGGAGAGTGTCGGCCATTCATACCTATGTCAGCGGACGGGCACTCGGCATCGGGTCGGGTCAGAACTGTTTTGGAGCTTGCGGCACGGCTCGCGCGAGTTTCGCGGTAGGCGCCGGCGACACGATTCCGCTGGTGAACCCGGCTTGGAGTTCCGATCCCTCAGTGGCCTACAGTGTTCCGTATCTGAACAAGGCGGCATTCGTTCGCCCTGCGAATATGCAGTACGGCAACACGCCGCGGCGCATCCCACAGCTTCGTGGTCCTAAGACGATCAACGAAGATCTGGCAATTCTGAAGAACTTTCACGTCACCGAACGCCAGTATTTCGAGATTCGCGCTTCCGGCTCGAACGCTTTTAACCGGCACATCATCGGCGGTCCGGACACAAACATGGACAGCAACACATTCGGGCTGATCACGAGTAACGGCAACAGCGGCCGTGAGATCCAGTTCGGACTCAAGTTCTACTTCTAAGTCGGGTTTGCCCAGTTACAAAGAGAGACCAGACGAACATGACATCCCATAACATTGCACCCACACGCCGGAGTTTCCTGGTCGCGCTTTGGCTGCCGCTGCCATTGCTGGGAGCGCCTTAGCCAGGGCAAAAGCACCGACAGGCGGTCGTCTTAGCGTAATTAGCAGGTTTTCAATTTATGAAACATATACTGGCACTGTTCTGCATCCTGGCGATTCCAGCCACCGCCCAGCAGTACAAGATCGCGGTGGTCTCTATGATTCACGCCCACGTGTGGCTGCATTTGGGCACCATGCTGAAAGGCGACAAGGTGAAGCTGGTGGGAGTCGCTGAGACCCTGCCGGAACTCCTCGAGCGCGCCGGGCGAATCGACGTGATCCCGCAAACCAACAACGTCACCCGCCCGGGTGTCCCGGCAAACCTCATCTACCCCGACTGGAAGAAGATGATCGATGAAACCAAACCCGACATCGTCTGGGCGTTCACCGAAACGAACCGGCACCTGGATGTGGTGGAATACTGCGCTCCCCGGGGCATTCACGTTATGGTGGAAAAACCCCTGGCCGCATCGTATAAGGATGCTCTCGCCATCCAGCGGTTGGCCCGCAAGCACAACATTCAAGTCCTGACGAATTATGGCAGCACCTGGAGCGCTTCGACCTACGCGGTGAAGGCCGCGGTGGATTCGGGCGCCATCGGCAAAGTGTTCCGCCTGCATGCGACCGTAGGCCACAACGGGCCCGGCGATCCTGCCAAATCGTCGTTTGCCGCATGGCTTGCCGATCCGGTGAAAAACGGTGCAGGCGCGCTCGTGGATTTCGGTTGCTACTCCGTGCTGTGGTCGTTGTGGCTGGAAGGGCGCCCCGAAAGCGTGTACGCGACGTCCTTACACATTAAGCCCCAAATGTTTCCGAAGGTGGAGGATCACGCCACCATCCTGCTCAACTATAAAAATGCCACCGCCATCTTCGAAGCCAGTTGGGACCTGCCTCCGCGCGCGCCGTCCGGAAACGAACTGTTCGGCACCGGCGGCAGCATCCTGGCAGGCCGCAGGATTGAGTTGCGGACGTTCGGCGCACGGCCGGCGAGCGGTGGGCGCGGCATGCCGGAGCCCGAAGAGATCAAGGTGGCCCCCCTTCCGCCCGAGCGCTCGGACCCGATCAACTACATGGTTGACCGCCTCACGAACAAACAGCCCGTTGAAGGGTTGTCCGCGCTCGACCTCAACGTTGAGGTCAACGAGGTGCTGGAAGCGGCAAAGGAATCGGTGAAGACCGGAAAGGCCATCCGGCTTCCCGCCAAGTAAATTAATCGGTCCGCACAGGCCACGGCTCCGGAAGACCGGCGTCCGTGGAGAACGGGAGAAATCATGGACTACACGTATTCACAAATCGCAAAGATGATCGACCACTCGCTGCTGAATCCGGTCTTGACGGATCGGGATCTGGAAGCCGGATGTGCCGTGGCCCGAGCTTATGACGTCGCTTCGGCCTGCGTAAAGCCGTATCACCTCAAGCGATGTGCCGAGTTGCTGGCCGGGAGCACCGTAGCCGCCAGCACGGTCATCGGGTTTCCTCACGGCGGCAACACGACGGCCGTGAAGGTGGCGGAAGCCGAACAGGCGCTTCGCGACGGCGGCACCGAGTTGGACATGGTCGTTAATATCGGAAAAGTGCTCAGCGAAGACTGGGACTACGTTCGCCAGGATATCCGGGCGGTGGCCGATGTAACTCACGCGGGCGGCGCGATCGTGAAGGTGATCTTCGAAAACTGCTACTTGCAGGACAGCCACAAGATTAGGCTGTGCGAGATCTGCGCGGAAGTAGGTGCGAATTTCGTCAAGACTTCCACGGGGTATGGCACCGGGGGCGCCACGATTGCCGACCTAAAGCTCATGCGCAAGCACTCGCCACCACACATTCGTGTCAAAGCGGCCGGCGGAATACGCACCTTGGATGCGCTGCTGGAAGTGCGGGAAATTGGCGTGGCCCGGTCGGGCGCTACCCGTACCGCGGAGATGCTGGACGAATGCAAACAGCGCATAGAAGCCTCCACCCTGGTACAGCACCGATGAGGACAAAACCTGTGATCCGGCGGATGACGTTGCTGGCTGTGATTCTCCTCGGCGTTTGGTGCGTGATGGTGACATCGGCCGGCAGCCCGCCTGCCGATGCCATAAACGAAGCGCCCAAAGAGCTGGTCTTCGTGCCCATGAAAATCGATGGCCCGGTCCACGATCCCGCGAAGCATACCTTCTGGTTCGGACCGTTTGCCGAGTGCTCCTCGGTTTTGGACATTGATGGCGATGGCAAGCTCGACATCGCCGCCGGACGGAATTACTATACCGCGCCCAACTGGACGAAACACGCGGACTATCGCGACGGCGCCGCCACCAACGGTCCGGACGTCGACGACAACTACGAAGGCACGATGGACGTCAACAACGACGGCCGCATGGACGTGATCAGCTCCGGCTGGATGCTCAAGCAGGGCATCTTCTGGTATGAGAACCCGGGCAAGCCGGGTGTGAAGTGGGAGTCCCATGCGCTTCTCCAGACCGACGGGCTCGAAGGAATGGTCATTGGAAACCTCTCCGGCCACGATGGCAAAGATGTCCTGGTCAACTTCTTCGCGCGCAAGCCGGGCCGTGGCCTGATCTGGTTCGAACATCTGAACCAGGCTCCCTGGTTCAAAGAGCATGTGTTGGGGCCCGAAAATGTCGGTGTAAGCCATGGAAGCGGCATCGGCGACATCAACGGGGATGGCCGCGACGATGTGGTCACCACCAGCGGCTGGTTTGAAGCCCCGGCGCGTCCCACGGAACAACCCTGGATCTGGCACCCGGACTACCAGTTCGCGGCATTCGGCGCGGCGGCGGGAAGGCCCGGCGGCGCGGGACTGCCCATCCTGGTCACCGACGTCAACGGCGATGGCCTGAACGACATCATCATGGGCTCTGACCACGGCTACGGCTTGGCTTGGTTCGAGCAGAAAATCACCAACGGCAAGCGCAGCTTTGTCCAGCACTGGATCGAAACGGAATATCCCACCTTTCACACGATGGCTCTGGCCGACCTGGATGGAGACGGCAAGCCGGAACTCATTACAGGGAAACAGTTGCTGGCGCATAACGGCGGCGATGTCGGCGGGCTCGAACCCGTGTTCGTGTTCTATTACAAAATCAACAAAGGCCATTTCGAAAGGCACATACTCTCCTACAGTTATCTTGAACCGTACTTGGCCGCAGGCTACAACGGCCCGCCGCCTAACTACGCAATCGGTGTCGGGATGCGGCTGAGCGTGGGCGATCTGGACGGCGACGGCCGCCAGGATATCGTGGTTGCCTGCCGCAGCGGCCTCTACGTTTTCTTCAACAAAGGCACTTCGCCGAAAACGCGCGGGAGGAATCCACTTCCAGACCGCGACAGTTATCCGGGCAACGTGACTTGGGAAGCCCCCAGAAACCCGCCCCAGGCGAATGGGGAAAACTTCCTGCCGCTTTTCAATGGCCGGGACCTGACCGGCTGGCAACCGGCCGTAAACTGGGCTGTCGAAGACGGTGTGATCACGCTCAAGAATCGGACGGACCGCCAGGAGCACAACGACAACTATCTCTGGACCGAGCGGCAATACGGCGACTTCGTGCTCGACCTGGAGTTCAAAGTGGCGCAGGGGACCAATAGCGGAGTCTTCCTGCATACCTCGAATCCGAAGGACCCGGTGCAGACCGGAATCGAGATTCAGGTTGCCAGTTCCGCCCCCGGCCGTTCTTTGGGCAAAGGTAGCGTCGGCGGTATCTATGACTTAGTGGCACCTACGGCGAATCGACTTAAGCCGGACGACTGGAATCGGTACACCATCACCTGCCAGGGACCCCGGATTTCCGTGGTTCTCAATGGGCAACCGGTGAGCGAAGCGAATCTGGACCAATGGCCCCAGGCCCGAAAAAGCCTCGATGGCACCGTAAACAAGTTCGACAAACCGCTCAAAGACTTCGCGCGGATAGGGTACGTTGGCCTGCAGGATCACGGTACGCCGGTCTGGTATAGGAACATTCGCATCAAGCCACTCAACCCGAGCCGCTAGAGCGGAGGGGAGTGGATGGGGGCAATCCAAATGAAGACACATCTATACGTTTTGACGATGTTTCTCGGAGTGATACTGGCTGTTCATCTGTCGATGAACGGCAAAGTGGGCAGTGTGTTAAACAACGCCCGCGTGGGTAACGCGCTCTTCTGGTGCATCGGCGCGATAGGCGCCTTGGCGATTGGGCTGACCGGCTGGCAAAGCGGCGCTCTCGGCCCGCTCAAGCAGGTACACCCTGTTTTGTTGACAGCCGGGATCTTGGGTGCGTGTCTGGTCTTCGCGATTGCCTGGCTGATTCCCCAAGTCGGTGCGGGACCTGTGATGATCACGCTGCTGGCCGGGCAGATTCTGGGCGGGCTGGTCATGTCGCATTACGGCTGGCTGGGGTCACCGGTACAACCGGTGACGTTGACCAGACTCGCCGGAGTAGCCGTGATGATCGGGGGAGTCGTACTCGCAACCTTTAGTAAGTGAGCTCACAGATGCGAAAACTTACCTTGGGATCCTCGGAGGTCGAAGTCAGCGCCCTCTGTTTAGGCACGGATCTGATCGGCAGCAAAATCGACCGTGAGACATCCTTTCGATTGCTGGATCTCTTCCGGGAGAGCGGCGGCACGTTTGTCGATACGGGAAACTTCTACGCCGCCTGGCTACCCGGATGCAAGGGCGGCGAGAGCGAGACCACCATCGGCCTCTGGATGAAGGAGCGCGGCAATCGCCATGAGATGGCGATTGCGTCAAAGATCGGCTTCGACTACCCGGGTTGCCAGGGAGGCCTTAATGCGGCGGAGATTGAGCGGGAATGCGACAAGAGCTTGCGGCGGCTGCAGACCGACAGACTCGACCTGTATTATGCGCACCGCGACGATTCTGAAACGCCGGTGGAAGAAACCATGGAGGCGTTCGACCGCCTGATCCGGGCGGGCAAAGTACGCGCCATTGGCGCCAGCAACCTGAGGTCATGGCGCATCGCCGAAGCGAATACAGTAGCGGGGGCCCACGGATGGGCTCGGTATTCGGCAGTCGAGCAGAGGCACACCTACCTGAGACCGCGGCACGGCGCGGATTTCGGTCCCCAAGTCTCGATCAATGAAGACCTGAAGGGCTACTGCGGCGCACGTGACATCACGCTCATTGCCTATTCCGCTCTTTTGCAGGGCGCCTACACGCGCCAGGACCGTCCGGTGCCCATGCAGTACGCCGGCGTTGATTCCAATGCGCGCCTGGAAGTACTCAGGGGCGTCGCGGAGGAAAGCGGAGTCACCTTGAATCAGGTGGTGATCGCCTGGATGCGGCAGAGCGACCCGCCAGTGCTGCCAATTATCGCTGGTAGTGAGCCCGGCCAATTGGCAGAGAATCTTGCGGCTTTAAAAGTCACGCTCGCCGAAGACCAGATCCGGCGATTGGATGTCGCGGGTAATCCCGACATCAAACAAGCGTGGCTTCGGTAACTATGTTAGTGGCTGGACAGCCTCACTGCGCTGCCTGAAAAGGAGAGTTATGAAGAGATTCTGGATCTTGTTGAGTATTGCGGCTACGGCCCTACTTTCGGCCCTGGCGCAAAACCCGAGTAACCCGTTTATCGGCCGCTGGGACATGACCGTCACCATCGGTAATGGTCAATTTCCGAGTTGGCTGGAAGTAACGGAAAACAGCGGCACCCTCGCGGCGCGGGTGCAGCAACCCACCGGCAACGTGGCCCCCGTGCCCGCCGTGAAAATGGAAGGACCACGCCTCATCGTAACCGTGAACGCCGCCGCTCCAGCCCGGTCCGCGGCAGACAACCGGCCCGCATTCCCCGGCCGGCCCGAAACCGTTTGGGAGTTGACCGCCCAAGGCGGCAAACTCACAGGCGTTGTGAAGAGCGGAGACAACACGCGGCAACTGGCCGGCGTGCGGGCGCCTGCGTTGAAAGCGGCGGCCGTGAAATCATGGGCGGCTCCAGAGCCGCTGTTCAATGGCAAGAATCTCTCCGGCTGGCAGCCGATCAATAATACTCCCGACTTCTTGGACAACCCCGGTGAGAGCCACTGGACGGTGAAGAACGGAGAACTTACCAACGAAGCGAAGGGGTCCAATATCAGGACCACGCGAACTTTCAAAGATTTTAAGCTGCACGTCGAATTCAATTGCCCTCCCGGTGAGAATAGCGGAATCTACCTCCGCGGCCGCTACGAGGTGCAGGTCGCGCCGCCGCCGGACGCCGCGCGGCAGGTCAACCCGGCCGCCAAAAAGGGACCTGGTCCGGGCACGGGGAGTGGCTACAGAAACCCCTTCCCCGGCATCGGCTCCATCTATGGCATGCTCGGCCCTGCCACGCCGCCGCCGTTCCGGCCGGACTGGCAGACCTATGACATCACTCTCATCGGGCGATGGGCGACGGTGATTTTCAACGGCGTAACCACCATTAATAATCAGGAAATAGCCGGCGTAACGGGCGGCGCCCTCGATAGCAACGAGGCCGATCCCGGACCGATTTACCTCCAGGGTGACCATCACGGCGGCATCCGGTATCGGAACATGACGATTTCCGTGGCGAAGCGCTGAAGCTGTCAACTCGGGGACTGGCTGCGAGATTCTTCCCGAATTTCGTTGCCTCTCCCCCGGAAATGGTGCAGGAGCCGCTCTTCTCCCATAAGTACCGTTTCCCGATGTTCCTGGCCGTGTTCATGGTATCGTCGGGCGATGTCGCCACGGGATTCGCCGTTGCGGCTCGGTGCGTGACCCGCCTTACCGGGAGAAGGTGTGGCCGCTAGGTTCCGAAGAAGGAGTAGTCTCCCGATAGAATGCCGGTTGCTGTCGCTCCCGATTTGCAGGTTGATGAGTTAGGTCAAAGTCAGAGCGCGGAACATAGCGATGCGCCGCTGCCGCAATGGATCGTTGACGACCTTGCTGGCATTGTCGATGACCATTGTGGCGCGATCCTTCGCGGTGAATACGGGCCAGTGCGGGAGTTTCGGGGTATTGGGATCACCCGTCCGCGCGAAGCGATCCAGGCGTCGCTGACTTTATCGGCGAGGGACATCGCTTCAGGGTTTCCACCCGTCAGCTTGGCGGATATCTGGACGTTGTCGAAAGCGAAGAGGATCTCCATGTTATGCGGCGATCTCAATTAACTCGGCCGCTTGGTCACCGAGTATCTCCTTTACCCGCGCTCGCATCCCATCCGTACGCCGACCTGATCGTCGTCTCCGGAAACCCGCTGGTTGATATCGCCGAACTATTGCTAAATGCTGGCCCTTGGGCGAAGCCCGGTTGTCATCGCATCCAGCGTACCTACATATACTCGGGAATCTGAATCCCCAGAATCGATCCGGTGCGCTCCAGTTGAGCCCGGAAGAAATCTGTCATCCATAGCAGGAAGACCTTCCTTTCCCGATCCGGTTCGTGGATGATCGAGTACTTCTGGTAGAAATTGCTATACGCCTGCGCCAGTTGGAAGGCGTACCGCGCCACGTGTGCCGGCTCGCCCGAATGCACCGCGCTCTCCACCGCCGAATCCACCTTCGAAGCCGCCAGCAGCATCTGCCAGAAATCCTCGCTCTTGAGCTGGCGCGCCATCGCCGCGCTATCGAGTTCCTTGCCGAAGTCGGGAAGCTGCTCGCCGCGCTCCTCCAGCTTGCGCAGAATGTTGCGCGCGCGCACCGCCGAGTATTGCACGTACGGACCCGTCTCGCCCTCGAAGCTCAACGCTTCCTGCAAGTCGAAGGCGATCACCGTATTGCGCGTGAACTTCAACAGGAAATAGCGCAAGGCCGCGATCGCGATCTGCGTGGCCACGCGCAGATTCTTCTCCGCCGCGTCGTCGGGGTGCCGCGAACTCACCTCTTCCAGCGCTTTGGCGATCAGGCTGTCCATCAGGTCGTCAGCCTTCACGCCCAGCCCCTTGCGGCCCGATACTTCCACGTACGGACGCTTGCGGTCTTCCTCCGACAGCGAGATGCCCAGGTCCGCGCAGCAGCGCGGCGAAAGCGCCACCATCTCGTAATTGAAGTGGATCGATTGGTCCGCCTGCTCGTTGTATCCCAGCGCGCGCAGTCCCGCCACCACAACGTCCTGCAAGTACGATTGCCGCGCGTCGATCACGTTGAACACGCGCGTGCCGTGCCCGAATTGCTGCCCTGTGGCGGTCGGCTCATCGGTGGTCACCCAGAGTACCCGGCCGTCCGCATACGTCTGCAACGGACGATAGTAGAAATCCTTGCCCAGTAACCCGAATTTCCAGAGCTGGTATGCGATGTCCTTACCCACATAGGTCACCGTGCCATCGGAGCGCACAATCACCTTGCCCTCTTCGGAAAGCCCCGGCATCACCCAGCAGCCCGAGTTCTTGCCCTCGGTCTCGGAATAAATCGCCTTGCGCTCCTTCAGCAATTCGAACGCCGAGGCCCAGAACTTCAGGTGCAGAATCTCGCTTTCGCGGGGCAGTACGTCGTACTCCACGTCCAGCCGGAGCATCGTCTTCAAATGCGCCTTGACCACGGCATCCGCCACCAGGTGCGCCAGAGCGGCGACTTCGCCAACCCCGGCTTCGATGGCGTGCAGCGTGGCGCTGCGCCACGGCAGAGATTCGGGATGGTCCTTGTAGTAACTCGACGTGTGCGCGTAAAGATCCCAGCAGTAATAATCGAAGCGCACCGCCGGGTCGGCCAGCAGCGCCTGGACATCCGCGAGGCTTTTCTTTTCCAGGTAGTGGAAGCCCACCACCACGTCCGCTACCTGCACGCCAGTATTATCGATATAGTTCTGCACTTCGACGCGCTGGCCCCCGGCCCGCATCATGCGCACGAACGTGTCGCCCAGCGTCGCGTTGCGCAGGTGACCGATGTGCGCCGCCTTATTAGGATTGATGTTGGTGTGCTCGACGATGATCTTCTCGGCCGAGCCCCCCGCCGCCGGGCTCTCACCGCGCATTAGGTCCGCGGCATAGGCGCCACGGTCCAAACGGATGTTGATGTACCCGTTGCCGGCCACTTCCAACGCCGCGACGCCGGGGATCGGGCCGATCTCCGCCGCCAGTTCCCCCGCGATCTTCCTGGGCGCCTGCCGCAACTGCTTCGCCAGTTGGAACGCCGCGGGCACGGCCATCTCGCCGAAATCGCTCTGCCTCGGCTGCTCGATCGCTACCTCCAGATCGATGCCGTAGCGAACCTGTATGTGCGCGTGGAAGGCGCTCGAAATCTGCTTTTCAATGGAATGAAACACGGGAAACTACGAGTATAACGTAGCCACCGTCAGATCTCGTATTCCGGAGCTTTCGTGCTGCGTCCGAAATTGACGTGATTCCAGATGCGCTCATGAGCGAAATACACGCCGGTCTTGAGCACCATATCCACCGCGCCCGCCCCGAGGGAGAGCGAAGCTTTCCCCGTAAGTAGGTAAAAAATCAGCACGGTGGTCGCCGACCCGAGAATTCGGTAGCTCACCGCTTTGGCAATACTCCGGGAATGGCTTTCTTTGTGGCCCACCGTTTTCTGATTGTACTATACTCGATGGAGATTACAGTGATCGTCGGATTCACCAACTCCAGGTGCGGTGCCCGGTCCCTACCCGCAATAATCCGCCGCCGCTTCCGCCAGAATTTCCGCCAGTTTCACCACCGATTCCACGTCCACCCATTCCACGTCCGAATGCGCCCCCGCTCCGGCGGCTCCGCACACCACCGTCTCCACGCCCGCCGCCTGCAAAAGCGCCGCGTCCATCCACGGGCTATCGCCGATGTGGATCGCCGGGCAACCCCGCACTCTGGCCGCGGCCCCGTCCACCGCCTTCACAATGCGCGCACTCGCCGGCACCTCGAACGGGTTGCGCACGAAGAATGGCCGCACCGTCGCGTGGAAATCCGCATCCTGAGCGGCTAGCCGATCTACGATTGCCTGAATCTCCGCGGTCGCTTGCGCCTCGGTTTCCCCCGGCACCGTGCGGCGCTCAATCTGCACCGTGCTCGACGCGGCGTACGTGCTCAGGCCGGCGCCGCCGCTCAGCATGGCGGCGTGCAGCGAGGGCGGCCCCACCAGCGGGTGTGGCGCGCGCGAGCGCAGGTCGCGCTCCAGCTCGCTCAGTTTCGCCAGGAAGTGGCCCATCTTCATGTTGGCGTCGATGCCCAGTTCGAACTTGCTGCCGTGGGCCGCGCGCCCGGCCGTCTCCACCTGGATCCACAGGTAGCCCTTGTGCGCCAGGCAGATTTCCAGCCCCGTCGGTTCGGTCACAATCGCGCCATCCACCTTGACGCGCGCGAGCATGTCTCTCGTGCCCAAGCTGCCATACTCCTCGTCCGCCACCGCCGCCACC
The DNA here is from genome assembly GCA_025361425.1 of Candidatus Solibacter sp. Classification (GTDB taxonomy): domain Bacteria; phylum Acidobacteriota; class Terriglobia; order Bryobacterales; family Bryobacteraceae; genus Solibacter. Next base: position 20,015 of record JANYAH010000082.1, read on the forward strand.
AGCACGTCGCCGCGCAGATGTGTGCCCGAATCCTTCAGCGCCTTGGCGGCTGCCATGCACGCCGCCAGTGAGCCTTTCATATCGTAGGCGCCGCGTCCGTACAGCTTGCCGTCGCGAGTCGCGCCGCTGAACGGTTCTTCCATGCCGGCTACGTCCACCGTGTCGCAGTGCCCGTGGAGCATCAGGCTGCGCCCGCCCCCCGCGCCCGCCAGGCGTCCCAGCACGCTCGTCCGCCCCGGTGCCGGTTCCAGCGTCTCCACCGTCAGGCCGCAGCCGCGAAGCGACTCGGCGATGAACGTGGCGATCTCTTTTTCTCCCGGCGCGCCGGGTGCCAGCGTGGGGTTGATCGAATTGATCCGGACCAGGCGGGCCAAAGTTTCGAGTGTGTACTTGCGGTCAATCTGCATGGCGGTTAGAGTCCGGGTTGGAAGGCGGATTTGGCCTGCGAAAGCGCCTGCCCCACTAACTTCACCGCTCGCCCCGCCGGCAACGTCACCGTCTGCGTGCGTCCGCTGAAACGTACCGTGGCCTTGGTCGCCACCGGAGATCGCAGCGTGGCCAAAGTCAGTTTTCCGCCTTTCCACGCCATGTCCACCGTCACGTTGCCGCGCGCTTTGAGGCCCGTGACCGCTCCCTCCGCCCACGCCTGGGGCAGCGCCGGCAGTAGATGGATTTCCCCGGCCTGCGATTGCAGCAGCATCTCCGCCATCCCCGCCGTCGCGCCGAAGTTCCCGTCGATCTGGAACGGCGGGTGCGTATCGAACAGGTTGGAATACACCCCGCCTCCCTTGCCGTAATCTGTCTTATTCCCCTTGCCCGTGATGTGCAGCAGGTTGCGCAGCAACCGGTGGGCGTGATCGCCGTCCAGCAGCCGCGCCCAGAAATTGATGCGCCATGCCATGGCCCATCCCGTGGACCGATCGCCCCGCGCGCTCAGCGAAATCTTCGCCGCGCTGGCCAGTTCCGGCGTGGCCACCGGTGAAATCTGGCGCCCCGGGTGCAATGCGAACAGGTGTGATACGTGGCGGTGCTCGTCGCGAATATCGTCGCGGTCTTCCGGCCACTCCTGTACTTGTCCCCACGCCCCGATTTTCGGCTTCAACAGCTTCTCCCGCATTTGCGCCACCTTCTGCCGGTACTCGGTATCCACGCCCAGCGCGGTGGCAGCCTCCATGTAATTCGTGAAAAGATCCCAGACAATTTCCTGGTCGTACGTCACGCCCGGTTCCTCGGGGCCGTGCTCCGGGCTCCAGCCGTCCGGTGTCACCAACGCTCCATCGGCGCGCGCCACCAGGTGGTCCTCCCAGAATTGAGTTACTTCCTTGAGCACCGGGTAGGCCGTCTTTCGCAGGAACTCCAGATCCCGCGTGAACGCGTAATGCTCCCAGTAATGCTGCGCGTACCACGCGGATCCGGGAGGATTCCACTTGAAACTCCCCGCGCCGAAAATGTTGTTTTCGGTCTGCACCGTCCAGCCACGCACATTGGGATAGTGCTGCCGCGTCGCCTCGCCGCGCACGCCGCGCAGGCTGTTCACGTAATCGAAAAACGGAATCGCGCATTCCGGAAGATTCGTCGGCTCCGCTGGCCAGTAGTTCATTTGAATATTGATGTTGGAGTGATAATCGCTCCGCCACGGGGGGTTGTTGGAGTTATTCCACAGGCCTTGCAGGTTGGCCGGCAGGCTGCCCGGCCGCGAGGAGGAGATCAGCAGGTAACGGCCGAACTGAAAGAAGAGCGCCTCCAACTCCTCGTCCGCCGCGCCATCGCCATAGCGCACCAGGCGCTCGTCGGTGGGAAGATCGAGCGCTGTGCTCCCCAGGTTGAGCGACACGCGCCGGAAGAGTGACTGGTAGTCGGCGATATGCGCCGCGCGCAGTGCGGCGTAGGGCTTCGCCGCCGCTGCCTTCAGTTGCGCTTCGATGCGTTCCTGCGGCGCGCCGCCGCGCCACCCGCGCGCGCGGTCCGCTACATAATTGGTGCCCGCCGCCACCACGATGGTCAGCGCATCCGCGTTGTCAATCCGCAGCACGCCGTCGGCGGAGGCCGTAACGCGCCCTCCGGTGTTGACTACCTGTACCGCGGTCTCATATTGCAACCCGTTGGCCAGCGTGCCGCTCGTCATCAGGCGATTGCCGCTCGCCGTTGTCCGCGCCGCGTGAGCGTCGTTCAGCTTCAGTGTGCCAGTGTAGGCGCCGGACTTGTCCGCGGCGAATCGGCACACCAGCACCTGTTGCGGCGCGCTGGCGAAATACTCGCGGGCATACGCAATTCCATCCGCCGTGTATTGAATGCTGTGGATCGCGCGATCGATATCCAGGCGCCGCCGATAACTCTGCGGTGCTCCTTGCGTCAGGTCGAACAACAGGTCCGCCAGGTTCTGATAGCTCCCCGTGTCCTTCTCGTCCCCGCTCCAGAGCGAGATTTCGTTGAGTTGCAGGTGCTCCTGGCGTGCGTCGCCGAAGATCATGGCGCCCAGCCGTCCATTGCCGATCGGCAGTGCCTGGCTCTGCCAGTCTTCGGCCGGCTGATTGTAGTGAAGGGCAAGCCGTTGACCTGATGCGACCGCGGCCAGGGCAAGTGCGGTGAGAAATGCGCGGACGATAACTTTCATGGTCTTTTCCATTGTGCACCTTCGGCACCGCCCCGGCGGGTTCCGAGGCTCCTTCGTGCGATGCCTTGCCCGCGCGCCAACCTTCTAAAAGAGAATCGGTGCCTTTTTGTGCTTAATGGCACCGAAACTTTCCCTAAAACCATTAGCGCAAATCTTGCCTGCTTAACTTATACTTAGAGTTATATGTCTATTAGTCTTGATAAATCGACCTTGGAAGCGGCTCTGCTAGGTTACCAGCAGCACCTGCAGCAGATTGAAGCCAAGATGGCGGAGTTGCGGCGCATGCTGAAACAGACCCCTGCCGCCGCCCCTTTCGCCAAGCGCGCGCCTAAAGCCGCCCCCGCAAAGCAGAAGCATCGGATGAGTGCCGAGGGAAGAGCGCGCATTGCCGCCGCGCAACGCGCTCGCTGGGCCAAATCCAAGAAAGCCCAGAAGTCGCAAGAGTAGAACCCACCCAGACTTAGCTGCGGGCCTGCGCGGTGTGAACCCGTCGTCGCCAGAGGCAAGCCGCGCCCAGCACAAACAGGCCCGCCGAGATCCATTGCGACGTGTCGAACGCGCCGCCCATCACGTTCCCCTGCTCGTGTACCCGGAAGAATTCCACCGTGAACCGCGCCGTCGAGTACAGCATCAGGTACGCCCCGATTATTCCTCCGTCGGCGTGCGGTTTGCGAATCCGCCAGTAGAGCAATCCGAAGATAATAAACTCCGCGGCGGCTTCGTAGAGCTGCGTCGGATGTATCGCGAGTTGGAGCGGCACTCCCACCAGTTCGTGCGCCACCGGGTTGGTGAACGTCACCGCCCATGGACGGTGGCACTCCACACCCCAGCAGCAGCCCGCCGAAAAGCATCCCAGGCGCCCGATTCCGTGACCCAGCGCGATCGCCGGCGCGAATACGTCGGCCGTCTTCCAGCCCGGTAGCCTGGTCTTCCGCATGTACCAGATCGCCACCGCCAGCGCCGCGATCAGCCCGCCATAAAACACGCCGCCCGCCTGTAACGAGGAGAGTGAAAAAATCTCACCCGGGTGCTGCGAATAGTAAGGGATATCGATCGCAAACATCATCAGCTTCGCGCCGCCAATCGCCGCCAGCGCGCAGTAGATGCCCAGGTTGGTGACCGCATCCACATTCAGCCCCGCCTCCCGCCCAAGACGTCCGGCCAGCCACAGCGCCGTCAGAAACGCCGCCGCCACCAGAACGCCATAGGTGTGCAGGAATGAGAAACCCAGAATTTCAGGATACATTCGCCGCCTGCCGCTTCGGTCGCAGTAGATCCACCAGCAGCAGCCCGCTGCCAATCACGATTGCCGAATCCGCCACATTGAACGTGTGCCAGTGATACTCGCGAATGTAGAAGTCCAGAAAATCCGTCACTCGTCCCCACACCGCGCGATCGAACACATTGCCTGCCGCTCCGCCCAGAATCAGCGTGAGCCCCCAAAACGAAGAGCGGTCCAGCCGCTGCCCGCTCCACAGCATGACCGCCACAAACACCACCGCCGCCGCCGACAGCACCAGCAGCAGCGTGGTGCGCCATTCGTTGGTGGAATCGTTCATGATGCCGAATGCCATCCCGCGATTCTCCGAGTGTACGATGTTGAACAACCCCGGGATTACCCGCACCGTGTCCAGCGCCGAGACGTTGCTCTCCACCACCCACTTGCTCAGGCGGTCCAGCGCGAACACGCCCGCCGCGATTCCGTAGGCCTTCACTCGCGGGTCAGCCATGGATAATCTCGTGGACGGCGCCGGCGCACGGCAGGCAGATGGTCGGGAAACTCGCGTCCCCGCCGACATCCATCGTGTACTTCCAACAGCGCTCGCATTTCTCTCCCGCCGCCCGCTCCACCTTGACGCCAAGACCGTCCCCTTCCGCCCGATCCACGTCCACCTGCGATACGATGAACAGCCCGGGCAGTTGTCCCGCGTATTGCCGCAGCAGCGTGTATAGGTCGCCATTCGCCGAGAGCCGCACGCGCGCTTCCAGCGGCGCCCCAATCAGTTTTTCGTTGCGCGCCGTATCCAGATGCTTCAATACGCTGTCCCTCACTTGCATGAGACGGTCCCAGTTCGCAGCGCGTTTCCTCGCCGCATCGTCCAGCCCGGCCGCCAGTTCGGCCGGCTCTGGAAAGTACGCCAGGTGGATACTCTCGGTGCGTCCCATGTGGCCCCACACCTCTTCGGCGGTGAAGCTCATCAAGGGCGCCAGCACACGCACAAACGCGTCCAGCAGCCGGTACAGCACCGTTTGCGCGCTGCGCCGCGCCTGCGATTTCGGCGCCGATGTGTAGAGCCGGTCTTTCAACACGTCGAAGTAAACCGCGCTCAAGTCCAATGTGCAGAACGCGTAGACCGCGTGATAGACCTTGTGAAACTCGAAGTTCTCGTACCAGACGCGGCAGCGCGCTACCAGGTCCTCGGCGCGCAATAGCATCCACTGGTCCAATTCCGCCATCTCGCCCGCCGGCACGGCATCCGTCGCGGCGTCGAAGCCCGCCAGATTGCCTAGCATGTAGCGGAACGTATTCCGCAGCTTGCGGTACGCATCCACCAGGCGCGTCAAAATCGTTGCCGACATGCGCACGTCTTCGTGGAATTCCACCGACGCCGTCCACAGCCGCAGAATGTCCGCGCCGTGATCCTTGATGATGCTCTCCGGCTCAATCGAGTTGCCCAGCGACTTGTGCATCGCCTTGCCTTCGCCATCCAGCACCCAGCCGTTCAGCAGGCACGCGCGGTATGGCGAACTCCCCCGCAAGCCCGTGCCCACCAGCAGCGAACTGTGAAACCACCCGCGATACTGGTCGCCGCCTTCCAGATATACATCGGCCGGCCACGGCAAGCCGAAGCTCTCGTTGAGCACCGCCAGATGGCTCGATCCCGAATCGAACCACACGTCCAGAATGTCCGTCTCCTTGGCGAATTCCGTGCCCCCGCACTTGCCGCACGCGTGCCCGGCCGGCAGCAACTCCGCCGCCGTCCGTTCGTACCAGATGTCCGCCGTGTGCTCCGCAAACAGGCCCACGATGGTATCCAGAATCTTGCGGTCCGTCATCGGCTCGCGGCAGCCCTCGCAGTAGAATACGATGATCGGCACGCCCCACACCCGCTGCCGCGAGATGCACCAGTCGGGCCGCACCGCGATCATGTTGGAGATCCGCTCCTGCCCCCACTCCGGCATCCACTTCACTTGCTTGATGGCATTCAGGGCGTCCTGGCGGAAGTGGTTCAGCTCCATGCCGATGAACCACTGCTCCGTGGCCCGGAAGATCACCGGGTTGTGGCAGCGCCAGCAGTGCGGGTAGGAGTGCGCCAGTTTCTCCATGCCCAGCAGCGCCCCCGCGGCCTGCAACAGCTCCATCACAATCGGGTTGCCTTCCCACACCGTCTTGCCGATCAGCTCGTCCGGAAGATATCCCGGCGCGCCTTCCGCGCGGAAAAATCGCCCCGCCGCATCCACTGGACAAAACGTTGCGATGCCGTACTTCTGCCCGATTGCGTAGTCTTCCTGTCCGTGTCCCGGCGCCGTGTGTACCGCCCCCGTGCCCTGTTCCAGCGTCACGTGGTCCGCCAGGATGCCCAGCGAATCCCGCTCCAGCAGCGGATGGCGGAACACCGCGCCTTCAATCTTCTCACCCTGAAACGTGGCGACGGTCTGGTACTCAAGCCAGCCCAGTTTCTCCGCCGTCACCTTCACCAGATCCGCCGCCACCAGATACACCGCGCCCGCCACCTCCACCGCCGCGTACTGGTAGCGCGGATTGTAGGCGATCGCCATGTTCGCCGGGATGGTCCATGGCGTGGTGGTCCAGATCACCCCGTAGACCTTGCGGCCGGACAGTGCCGGGTCGATCGCCGCCGCGTCCGAGACCAGCGCGAACCGCACCCAAATCGAAGGGCTAATGTGGTCCGCGTATTCCACCTCCGCTTCCGCCAGCGCCGTGCGGTCCTTGATGCACCAGTGCACCGGCTTCAGGCCCTTATACACGTAGCCCTTATCCAGGAAATCTACGAACGCGCCGGCGATCACACTCTGATACTTCGCGCTCATCGTCAGGTACGGATCTTCCCAGCGCCCCAGCACCCCCAGTCGCTTGAAATCCTGCCGCTGGATATTGACATATTTCTCCGCGTACTTGCGGCACGCCCGCCGGATCTGTACCGCCGTCATCTGCGCTTTCTTCGACCCGAGTTCGCTATCCACCTTGATCTCGATCGGCAGGCCGTGACAATCCCAGCCCGGCACGTATGGCGAATCGAAGCCCGCCATGGTCTTCGATTTCACCACGAAATCTTTCAGGATCTTATTGAACGCAGTACCCAGGTGAATCCGCCCGTTCGCGTACGGCGGCCCGTCGTGCAGCACGTACACCGGCCGGCCCGCGCGCGACGCGCGAATCTTGTGATATAGCTTCTCCTCCTCCCACCGCGCCAGCATCTTGGGCTCGGCCTGCGGCAGGTTGGCCTTCATGGAGAAAGCCGTTGTTGGCAGATTGATCGTCTGCTTCAGTACTACGTTTTGCGGATCCATTTTTGGGGTAACTCTCATGGTACCAAGTAGAGCGGCGTAAGGCTCCGCTTGGGTGCAATTGCCCCGGCTCAACCAACACATAAGGGAGGATCGATCACCCTCCGGAGAATCCAAGAATTGACGCACGCGGTATGCTGCTGGTGGATGGGCTTCGACGACTACAAGGTGGTGCTATATCGAAACCAATCCGACGGATGGGTCGCGGAAATCCCGACGGGCCCGCCACAACCATCCCGGTTCACGGCGGACGGCAAATCGGCGCTCCACTCTTCTACCGAATTTCTACCGAATCTTGAACCAACTTGGAATTGACGAAAAGGAATTCGATCAACTCCGCTAGCCCCTGCTTTACACCGCGCTTACCGCCCGCTGTATTTCTTCCACATCGCCGGGTCGGCCAGCATCTTGATGAACAGCCCGCCCACTACCGACCTCGCCTGGAAACCCTGCTGCTTCGCCGTCTTCGTGTCATACCAATCGGACAGCGGCACGCGGCTGGCGGAATCGTTGGCGAACTGCCACGCCGGCGCCACAATCTTCTCGAAATCGGCAGCGTTCCCCGCCAGAGTGGCGGTCCACACCACCCAATCGAGCTTGGTGTAGTCCTTCCGGTTGTCCAGCGGCAACCCGTACTGATTTTGCTTCGTGAGATAAAAAGCAACCTCCTGGCGCGCGATCTCGGCGGGGAACAGATTCAGGCCCAGCAATTGATCCCACACCAGGTTGTACTTCTGGCTCCACGTGCCTGGCTTGTCGAAGGCTAGCTTATAGTGGTCGCCCTCCGCCGCCAGGCCACTCCACTTTCCAGCGAACTCCTGCGCGATCTTCTTAAAGCGCGCGGCCTCCTGCGCGTGACCCGTCATGCCGGCCAGTTGCGCGTACGCGCCTAGCGCCAAAATAGCCTTAATCGAAAGATTCGCATTGTGCGCCAGGTGTCCCGCGAAATCGTCCGTCGAGAGCTGGTTCTCCGGGTCGAGACCCTTCTCATTGAGGTACTCGGCCCACTTCGTCAACTGCGGCCAGTAGCGTGCCGCAAAATCGGCGTTGCCTTCCACGTGCGCCAGGGCCGCCAGCAGGATCAGCATATTGCCGCTCTCTTCCACCGGCATCTGGTTCTCTTCGGTGCGCTCGCCGCCGCCGTATACCTGACCGTTCGCCTGCGGGTACGTGCCCAGATCGTGTGGCGCGAAGGGGAAGCGCCAGCGATCCATCCGCGTGTAATCCATCACGGGCTGGAGTTGCGCCTTCAGCAAACGCGGGCTGAAGAGCAGCGCGAACGGCGCCGCCGGGTAGATCACGTCCACCGTGGCGATGCAGCCGTTGCTGAAGTTCTCTTTGGGAAAGTAGAGCGCGGTGCCGTCGGCATCGGCCACCAGTTTGTACGCGGCCAGCGTCTGGCGGTAGGCCAGCACCGCCAGTTGCGCGTACTTGGCGCCGCCGGCCTTGCGCAGATCGGCCATCAGTTCCGTGTCGAAACGCGTGGCGCGCACCAGCAGCGCATCGTGCTCTCGGCGCGCGCTGCGCACCAGGTCGGCGGCCGTCGCGCCGTTGCGCCGCCACCACGCCCGCTCGCGGCGCTCGAAGTACTCGATCGCATACAGATCGTCATACGCCAGCATCAGGTAGCGCGTCACCGGGCTCGCCTTCACCTTGCCCAGCGCGACGCTGTAGGCCAGCACCGGGCCGCCGCGCTGCACCTCCCCCAGCTCGTCGGAATCCGGCAATCGGCCCGAGGCGTCGAACGCGGCGCGCGCCTGCGCACGGTCGCCGGCAAATGTGGTGACCCCCTCGGCCTTATCGCCGGCAACGTAGAGGTAGCCCCAATCGATGCGCACATCGTCGCCGCGTTTGGCCAGCACCGGCTGCTCGCGCGAGCCCATGCGCAATAGCGGAAGTCCATCCAGTTGATAGCGCGCGGCCAGCACCGCTTGGTCGGGCGTGTTGACCACCAGGTCGCTGGCGGCGTCGAAATACATCTCTACCTCGTGCTCCCGGCCATCGGCGGATGCGGCGCTCCACTGGATGTAGGTGAGCGGCCGCGAGAGCACGTCGAGATCGTCGGGCAGCGCGGGGGTGAAGAACGTCAGGCCCACTGTCACGCCCGCCCCGCCGAATTCATAGATCGTGCGCGTCGGCAGCACTTCCACCCGCGTCTGCCCCAGTTCGATCCCCGCCTGCCGGTCGCGGCCCATGATGCGATAGCTCTTGCCATCGATCCGCGCGTAAGCGGTGAGCGTGTTCGGCTTGCCTGTCCAGTGTTTCGTCCCCTCGCCATTGAGGTGGTCGGCCATCGACCAAATACTGAAATAGGGGTCGTGCGCCACCAGCGGAACGGCCGGCGGACGCATCTGGGCCGTGGCGCCAAACAGCCCAAACCAGATGAAAGCAATACTCCGAATCATACAAACAGATTGGCATAAATTAAGGAAAACTGTACGAGTCCTTCCCATTTCGCCACTACAGGCGTAGAATCAAATTATGGCCAGAGGTTGGCAAAGTAAGTCGGTCGAGGCGCAGATCGACATGGCCGAGCACCGTACCGCCATTGCTCGTGCCAAAGTTCTCTCCGAAGAAATGCTCGATTTGCTCCGCAAGAAAGAGAGTCTTTTGATGTCCCGCACCCGTGTGGTCCGGGATCTGGAAAACGCACAGAGCCCGCGCTATAAGGCCGTTTTGAGCAAGGCCTTGGCGGATCTGGACGCGCAACTTTCAACTCTCGCTGCCGGTTAGCGGGAATAACCCTGTGTTCCGCATCGCGTCTCCAATAGGCTGTGGTGCGGGGCACTTCCTCGTCTTACCGCCTATCCGCTGTCTTCTCCCCCGTTGAATTGCATCCCTGTGCCATACTTGGAATTCAGCCTCCAAATTACCCGGAATGTTCGCCTATTCGCAAAACGACTACTACTGTGAGCAGGTCCCCCTGGCAGATCTCGCCCACCACGTCGGAACTCCAGCCTACGTCTATTCCAGCCACGCCATCCGCCAGAACTATGCTGCTTATACGCAGGCGTTCGGAGCCATCCCGTACACCGTTTGCTACGCGGTGAAGGCCAATTCCTCGCTCGCCATCCTCGCCCTCCTGGCTAAGGCCGGCGCCGGTTTCGACATCGTCTCCGGTGGCGAACTCTACCGCGTCCTTCAGGCCGGCGGCGACCCTTCGAAGATCGTCTTCTCCGGCGTCGGCAAGACCGCCGCGGAAGTGGAATACGCACTGGAGAGCGGCATCCACAGCTTCAACTGCGAATCCGAGGCGGAACTCGCACTGATCGACGCCAAGGCCGCCCGCCTCGGCAAAAAGGCCGGCTTCTCCATCCGCGTCAATCCCGACGTGGACGCCGTCACCCATCCCTACATTTCCACCGGCCTCAGCCAGCACAAATTCGGCATCGCCATCGCCGATGCCGTCGCCGTCTATGAACGCGCGCGGCAGTTCCAATACCTGGTCGCTGAGGGCGTGAGCTGTCACATCGGCTCGCAGATCCTCGACCCCCGCCCGATTCTCGAAGCCGTGGACAAGGTGCTCGCACTCGCTGGCGTGCTGCGTGCGCAGGGGCACCCCATCCGCCATCTCGATCTCGGCGGCGGCCTCGGCGTGGCCTATCACGCGGGTGAGAAATCGCCGGACATCCGCGCCTTCGTGGAGATGCTCACCACCCGCCTCCACTCTAGCGGTCTCACCGCCGTGATCGAACCCGGCCGCAGCATCGTCGCTGCCGCCGGCGTCCTGCTCACCCGCGTCCTCTACCGCAAGCGCAACGGCGATAAGGAATTCCTGATTGTCGATGCCGCGATGAACGACCTCATCCGCCCATCCCTCTATCGCGCGCATCACGAGATCCTCCCCCTACGCAAGAACGCGCTGCCGCCCGTCACCATGGATGTCGTGGGACCGGTCTGCGAAACCGGCGATTTCCTGGCCCGCGACCGCGCCATGGCCAACGCCATGCCCGGCGATTTCCTCGCGGTCTCCACCGCCGGAGCCTACGGCTTCGTCCTCAGTTCAAATTACAACTCGCGCCCCCGCGCGCCGGAAGTGCTCGTGGAAGGCTCCACTTGGCGCATCATCCGCCAACGCGAGAATTACCAGGACCTGGTCCGCGGCGAAACGCTCTAGCTCGCCAACCGAAAAGTTGCGAACCCTCACTGCACCTGATAGCTCACCGTAATATCCACCGTCTTTGGCGGGTAGCAGGCCTTATGGCTGCAAGCCTGATACCGCAGCTTCCCGGCAGCCGCCCCAGGACCCGCCGCGGCGTTCGCCGCCACCTTGAAGTTGGCCACCAGGTCGAAGGCCCCGGCGTACACCGAAAGCGCCTGCTCGGAGAACTCGTACTTCTCTAGCGCCGGCTTAGGGTACGTTACCGCGCCACCCTCCAGCGCACCTAGCGACGTCCACGTCAGCTTCAACGGGATCAGGTACTCCTCGTTCGGCTTGTTGCTGTTGACGTGATAGCCTTCCTTCACTACCACTGGAATCTTCACTTGCACCGTCGCATTGCGCTTGCCCGCGGCCTTCTGGGGCTCGCCTACGCTCAGGTACCCGCTATTTTGTATTTGTGCGAAAAGCGAAGGCAGGCAGAGCCATGCCGCGAGAAGCGTCAGCAACCGGATCTTGTAGCAGCTGTTCGATGCCATCTTCGAAAACCTTCTTACTCGCCAGCCCAATGTGGACTGCCGCGATTTTTCCGTTCCGGTCGATCAGGAACGTGGTCGGCAGCGCGTCCACGCCGCCGTAAATCTGCGCGGTGGCATCGTTGCCAATCACCACGCGGTAATTCACTCCCAGATTAGCCAGAAACGGCTTAACCACTTCCCACCCCTCGTCGTCCATTGAAACCCCGAGCACCGAGAACCCCTTGTCCTTGTTCTTGCGCTCCATTTCCATGAACCAGGGAATTTCGATCTTGCACGGCCCGCACCAGGTAGCGAAAAAGTCCAGCAACAGTACCTTCCCCTTGTAGTCCTCCAGATGCACGGTCTTGCCATCGGCATCCTTCAGCGCGAACTCCGGCGCCGGTCTGCGGTCCTGATGCGGCTTAACCGGGGCGGCCGCCCTCACGGAGCCGGGCTGGGAGGAGCGGCCCGCAAAAAAAAACCCGGCGAACAGCGCGATGGCGATAGCGGATATCAACAAGAGGCGCGTTAGTGACACAGATTAGTTCCCTCATTCAATTATATCGACAAACTGCGGTTCCCCAGAACTTCCGCATACCAGCTTTGCCGTCCGCCGCGCCAGCGTGCGCTCAGCGTGAACTCCGCGTGCCGCTCCATTCCGCCATACATCCACGCCGCCGTATCGCAGAAGCTCTCGCAGCAATACTCCCGCCAGCCGCGCGTCCTCCCTGCGATGTCCTCCGCGCGCAGCGCATTCTTCCGCCACTCCGCGCTCCACCCCAGTTCCCCCCGCGCCCGTCCTGCCATTTCCGCGCGCACCACCTCCTCATAACTTCGCCGCGCCGGATTGCCCAGCCGTAGCCAGATGAAGTGCGCCACCTCATGGACGAAAATCCGCGGAAACTCCGCGCGCAAACAATTGAGAGCGATGCGCCGCTCGCGCAGAAACGCCCCCGCATGCACCGGCCCGCGCCGGTCCCGCAACCCGCGCACCCAGTGGACCCGCACCGGCAGGCCCTCCAGTGGCGGCAGGCGCCGCACAACCGGAAGTGCCCGACGGTGCTGAGCGAGGTCATCGAACTGAAAAGGACCGTTGGCCGGCACCCTTTCAGAGTAGCGTTAGAAGTTCAAGCGCAGCGAAAACTGAATCTGCCGGTTCGTCCCAATACCAATCTGGTTCGACACGGTCGATGTCAGCACCCCGAAGTTCCCGCCCGCCGTGCCTGGCGCAAACGCCACCCCAGGCTGGATCCCACTCGCTCCCGGTCCCGCCGGCAGACCCGCCGACAGCCGCAGGTTCTCCGGGCGGGAGAAGTTTGCATGATTGAAAATGTTGTAAAGCTCCGACCGGAACTCCAGGTTCTTTCCTTCTCCCACGCGGAACTTCTTGCTCAACGTGATATCGAACTGCTGCAATCCAGGCCCGCTCAAGCGGTTGCGCGAAGAGTTGCCGAACGTCCCCGCCGCCGGTATCGAAAACGCCGCCGGATTCAGCCAGTTCAGCCCATTCTTTAGGTACGGGTCCACCCCCGCCACTGCGTCCGGACGCCGCACGTTGCGGCTGTTGCCGCCGCCCAGCGTGTTGACCACCGGCTCCGTCACCACCGTGCCGTTGACCACTACCGGGTTGGCGTAAATGCTGCCATCTCGCTTATCGCGATACGCCAGGTCGGGACGCGTGATCAGCACGTCGATCGGCACGCCGGTGCGCACATTCACCACGCCGCCCAGTTGCCAGCCTCCCAACAACAGGTCCATCGCTGCCGGTGCGTCCTTCATGAGCTTCTTGCCTTTGCCGACGGGCAGGTCGTACAGCGCCGTCATGTTGAAGCTGTGACGGATGTCGAAGTTGTTGCTGCCGCGGTCGGCCGCGAAGTTGAACGGGTTACCCGCCGTATTGGCTTCGTTGCTCCCTCCCGAATCGCCGATGCCGTGCGCCCAACCGTACTGCGCGCCCAGCGAGAGGCCAGAGCTGTAACGGCGGTTTAACGTGATCTGCATCGAATTGTAATTATCCGTGCCGCCGCTGGTCTTGTAATCGATTTCCGCGAAACGGTTGCCGAACTCGCGCACCGCCGAGCCCACGCCGGTCGCCGCATTCATCGTCGTGCCTATGATCTTGTTGGTGATGCTCCGCAGGAAGAGATTGCGGCCCTGGCTGCCCACATACGCCACCGTGAGCACGGCATTTCCCGGAATCGCCTGCTGCACCGACGCCGTGTACGAGAGAACTTTTTCCGGCAGCGTGTAGCCGGGGGCGTACGCGCGCGGCTGATACCCGAGGTTCAAGTCGTTGACGTTGTAGGTCTGGAAAATCGTGCTCACGTCGAACGGATAGGCCAGTTGCGCCCCGGAGGTGATGGTGCGGCCGATGCGGTCGTTGGCCGAAGGCTGTATCTGATCCTCGGTCTGCCCTGGGCCGTAATAGTAGCCGCCGCCAATGCGAAACACCGTCTGATTCTTGAAGGCTTCCGGTGACCAGCTGAACGCCAGCCGCGGACCGAAATTCTTCGGGGAAGATTTGTACCACGCCGCGGAGCCGCCGGCCACAATGTCGCCCTTGGCCATATCGAATACCACGCTCTTCTTGTTCACATCGTGAATCGGCCGGTAGTATTCGTAGCGCAGCCCGTAACTCATGGTGAGGGTGGGGAGCAGCTTGAACTCATCCTGTGCGTATAGAATGTACAGATTCTGCCGGAGGTGCGCCTTGCCGGAGAGGCCCGTGAACGGGCTCTTGGCGCTCAAATCGCCGTTGAACGCCATCGAGGAGGGCGTATTAGTCAGAAATGCCGCCACGCTGCCGAAGGAGTAGGTGGTTCCGCCCAACTGGTCGTTGAACAGCGTCAGCATGCGCAACTCGCCGCCGAACTTCAGGTTGTGATTGCCGCGCACCACGCTCAGGCTGTCCAGAATCGAGGTCGAATAGTTGGTGTAGGGCGCGCCCCGGCCGTTGAACGAACTGCTCAGCCGGATCAGGCCGGTCGGTATCGCGATGCCCGCGTTGCCGCTCTGTCCGGCGATTCCGCCCAGCGCCACGCTGCCGCTCAAGTTCAGAGTCACGCCATTCAGATTCGCGTTCGGGCTCGGACCAGGAACGCCCGCCACCCGCGTCTTGGCTCCGTTGTAACCGAACTTGGTTTCGTTGATCACCGTCGGCGTCAGCATCTGGCTGAAGCTGGCCACCGCGTTCTGCGGCACGGTGGTCGTGTTGTACTGGCTGAGCGTGGAATTCTGCGTTTGGGAAGACACGCCCTGGTCCCGGAAGTAGCGCGCGTAGAGGCGGTATTTCGAGCTCAGGTTGTAATCGAAGCGGATGCCCCCGGCATTCTCACCCACATACGCGGGGGCCGAGATGTTGACAATGTCCAACAACGGGTCTGCCGAACCGAACTGCCCCACCGGGAACGCGCCCAGCAGCGGCCGTATGGCGGGCGCGATGCAGTTGGCGGTAGTCCCGCCCACGCAATCCGGACGGGCGCGCACGGCCGCGCTCAGAGTGCTCTCCACAATCGGCGATGCCGTCTTCTGCCGCAGTCCCTCAAAGCTGGCGAAGAAGAACGCCTTCTCTTTCACAATCGGCCCACCGAACGAACCGCCGAACTGGTTCAGGCGAAGTTCGCTCTTAGTGGCGCCGTCAAAAAAGTTGCGCGCATCCAGCGCGTCATTGCGGATGTATTCGAACGCCGAGCCGTGATAGTTGTTGGAACCAGACTTGGTGACGAAGCTGATCTGGCCGCCGGTGCCGGTGCCATATTCCGCCGGATAGTTGCTGCTGTCCACACGGAATTCCTGCACGTTCTCGAGGCTCTGTTCCAGCCGGAACAGCGACGTGCTTTCCCCGTTCAGGTTGCCCGGCGAACTGTCGATGATCGAAGAGCCTTCCACCCCGTCGAAGCGGATCACATTCTGTTGGTTTGACCGGCCGCTGAAGCGGATGTTGTCGAAGCTGCCGCTGCCGTTGTTCACCGCGCCCGGGGCCAAGAGGTAAAGCTGGGAAACCTGACGCCCGTTGAGCGGCAATTCCGCCACTTCACGGGTGGAAACGTTGGCGCCGATGCGCGCCGAACTCACGTCCACCGTGACCAGTTCCCCGCCGGCCACATTCACTTCGGTAGTCATCGACGATGGCGAGAGCGTGATGTTCAGCGTCCGCTCCTGACCCACTTGCAGGCTGATGCCCTGGAACTCCGCCGTCGCCATTCCCGGTGCCATCGCCATCAGCGAATAGACGGAAGGCTGCAGTTGAGGTGCCAGGTACACACCGTGCTCATCGGTGCTGATCTTCCGGACCTGCCCGGTCTTTTCGTTTTTCACCGCGACGGACGCCGCCGGGATGACGGCTCCCGTCGCGTCCGTTACGGTACCCGTCATGCGGGCTGCGTCGGTTTGTGAAAACATCAGGGGCAAAGTCATCGCCCCCAGCAGCGTAAAACGCAGAACTTTAATTAGCATTCCGCTTCAAGGTAGCGGAGCCAGGTTACAACCAGATAAATTCCAGATGAAGATATCGTCGTCGGGCATGCCCCCGGCTGGACGCCTCCGCCCTCAACGGTTGGGCGCAAAGTTGAATTGCAGGACGATTTCGGCGGGCACCGCATGGCCGTTAAACTGCGCCGGTTGAAATTTCCATCGCCGCGCTGCCTCTGTAGCCGCATCGCGCAACAGTTGGTGCAAGCCAGGTTTCGCCACCGCTTCAGCCTTCACCACGCTGCCCGATGCGTCCACGGATACTTTGACATCCACCGCCATGGCGGTCCACAGCCTTCCTCTCAGCAGTGCGGGAACACTCGGGACCACCTGATGGATTGCCACCGGAGGGTGCGCTTCGACCGATAGAAGGGGCCGTTCCACTTGCGGAATCCCCTTGGCCGCGGAATCCACCGGTGCTGACAAGGAAACCGGCGGCTCACGCAGCAAGGAGAGAGTTCCACTGTTGACCGGGATGGCACCGATGACTGGTGGAGGCTCTGCAATGCGCAGGGGCGCCGCCGTGGCGGTGTCCGGGTTCTTCACCTGTTTGAATTCCCTGAGTTCCCGGCGGGGCGCCGTCCCGCTGAAAACTGGGGGCGGAGGCCGTTCACCGGTTTTTGAATTACCCTTCTGCGCACTGGTCAGGCTCGCCCGGCTCTCCCCGATTCCCGACAGTACCACCGTAAGAGACTCCCGGGTCACCTCTTCGCCGGCAACTACATTCAACTGAAATCGCACCTGGTCCTCAGATGCTGCGTAGACAACTCTGCCGGCGCGCAACTCCTCGGCAGTCAACGGTACATCGCGGCTCACCTTGCTGCCCCGCACCAGCAACATGCCGAAACTAGCCTTAGAGATCGCAGCCGCGTTGCCGTCCCACGAAACCAAAAGGTCACTACCGCGCTTCTCGACAGTCAGCCCGAGCGGTGTTTTCACTTCAACTCGAGTTACCGCTGCCGGCTGCGGCGCCCGCGAATTGGAGCCGCGCCTGAAAAACAGAAACGCGCCCACTAACAGAGCAGCGCCCACTAACAGAGCAGCGCCTACTACCGCCGTTAGCGCGAGCGCCAACCTCCGCCGGCCCGTTCCCTGTCTAGCCACTGGTTTCGCCGCTATCGAATCCTGCCCGTGGTCAGCCGGCGATTCCGCAACAGCTGCGGACGCCGCCCCTTCGGAAATGCCACCCACTATCTCGTCCGCCGGGGACGCGATTCGAATGTTTGACCGCCGTCGCCGCTCGGCGACCGCAAGCTCCTCCGCGTCGAAGGGGAACAGCATCAACGGCCAATCGAAAAGCTCGCGTTCGCCCCAAAAACAAAAGCGTGCATCGCCGATGCCCGATTCCCCGGTTTCGATCAGCAGAAACACGGAGCTGGGATGACGGAACAAGCTTTCGGCCAAAGCTTTGTCCACATCCAGCATCGAAGCCGTGCCAATCGGAGTCGTCCGGTAGAAGCCGACTACGTCCCCGCGCATGCTGGCGGACGCCACCACTACCGAGGCGGCATCCAGTGTCTGCAACGCCTCGGAACCTAGAATCCTCGCGATCCCCGGCTTGGGTGTATCGCCAGTGAGTAATCCGCACCCCGACAGTACGCCCGCGTCTTTCTCTGAGTCCTGAATCTGCTTCCCGATCCTACTTACGACTTCAAGACTAAGGTGGACCTGAACTGGCGAGTTGGAAAAACCCCATGTGTAGAAATCCGGAATTGGCTGGTGCGTGGCGGCCGACATTAAAGGTATCTTTCCTGAGTACACGTTCGAACCCGGGAATCCGTGACCGAATGAGTTTAGGCTACAGTACCTCTTGGGGTGAAACAAGAAGAATATTGTGTATTTCAGAAGTACCGTAAGTACTGGAACGGCGGTTCTACCGCGGGCGCACGGCCGCTTTCTCCCTCTCGCCAAGGCTTTCCGCGTAGCCCTTCATATCCGCCGCGGACACCGTGACCAGATCCTTCTCCATGTCCTCGCCCGTCTCCACCAGCCGCCGCAGATGCATCGCACCCAGGCGGCAACACCACGGGTCGTCCACTTTACGGCCAACCTCTCCGGACACCCGCAACAAATCGGCATGAGGCAGCGCGATGGTTTTTTCCGCGCGCCCCCCGTTTTCATCCACCAGGATGAACTTCACATCCACCGTGTCCGCGTGGCGCAGCGAGATCGCGGTCTGCATCCACTTGAACAGGATCTGGAACTTGCGGCCAAACGGATCGGGTCCGGCTTCGAACTGGCGAAAATTCTCCATGCCTAATTATTTTACAATGGCTGTAGGAAACCCATAGTGCTGGTAGCTAAACTCATTGCGCAACGCCAATTCCATCTGACCGAAGAATCAATCGAAAACCCAGGCCCCGGCGAAGTCCAGGTGCGGGTCAATGCCGTCGGTATCTGCGGCAGCGATCTGCATTCCTATTCCGAAGGCGCGGTGGGCGACACCCCCTGCGAATACCCCATGGTGCTGGGCCACGAACCGGCCGGCACCCTGGTCAAGACCGGCACCGGTGTCACAGGCTGGCACCCCGGCGACCGCGCCGCGCTCGAACCGGCGCTCTACTGCTACCACTGCGAGTTCTGCCGCTCCGGCCATCACAACGTCTGCGCGAATATCCGCTTTCTCAGCAACCCAGGCACTCCCGGATTCTTCCGTGAGTTCGTCAATCTGCCGGTCGCGAACCTGCTCGCCATCCCGCCGGACCTCCCGCTCGAACTCGCCACAATTGTCGAGCCCCTAGCCGTGGCCATGCACTCCATGCGGTTCGCCGCCGTCCAACCCGGCGAAACTGTCGCCGTCTTCGGCGCCGGACCCATCGGATTGCTCACCATCGCCTGCCTCAAAGTGGCCGGTGCCGGCCGCATCTGGGCCATCGACCCCGTGCCTCATCGCCGCCAACTCGCCCACCACATGGGCGCCCACGCGACGCTAGACCCCGGCCAGATCGACCCCGCGCGCCAGATCCTGGCCGACACCGCCAACCGCGGCGTGGATTGCGCCATCGATTGTGCCGCCAAGGAAAACACCACCAATGCCGCCATTCGCGCCGCCCGCAACGCCGGCCGAGTCGTCCTCACCGGCATTCACTCCGCCGCCCTGGTGCCCTTCGAAGTCTCCCCCATGCGCCGCAAGGAACTCGCCATCTTCAATGTGCGCCGCTCAAACCACGAAGCCCACGAGGCGCTCGCGTTGCTCACCGCACACATGGCATGGTTCGCCCCCCTGTTAACCCACACCCGCCCCCTCCATGGGATCGCCGATGCCTTTACCCTCACCGAGCACTACGCCGACGGCGTCGGTAAAATGGTGATCGTGTAGCCACCGAATGAGACTTCGCCTGGATGCCCGGCGCACCCCGGCCGGCGCACTGCTCATACCAATGTGAATAGAGGGATTAGGACTACAAATTATGGATGTTTGTATGACTCATGGGGCGCCGGCTCCACGTGCACCAGCACGTCGGCTACCCAATTCAGCCGTGCCAGTATGTTCAGTTGCACCTCATGCGCCAGTTGATGCGACTGCCGCACCGTCATCTCCGAGTCCACCTCCAGGTGTAGATCGACGTGATACTTGAAACCCGTCTTGCGCGCGAAGCACTTCTCCACGCCGCGCACTCCCTGCACGCCGAACGCCGCCTCCCGGATCTGCCCGATCAGCCGCGGGTGGGGCATCGTGTCCATCAGTTGCAGCACCGTCTCGCGCGCCACCCGTATACCGGCTGAAATCACGATCAGCCCCACCACGAACCCTCCGTAGCGGTCCGCCTCGGCGAAGCGCACGCGGTCCATCAGTGTCAGCCCCACGGCGATCAGTGCGGCAATCGCCGAGACGGTATCCATCGCATCGTTCCACGCATCGGCGATCAGTGCATCGCTCTGTAGTTTCCTTCCGTAGTGGAATTTCAACCTGGCCAGGCCGGTCTTGGCGGCCAGCGAGATGCCGAGCGGCCAGATGACGAACGCGGCCAGCGGTTGGTGCGGTTGGCCCACCAGGCGGATGGAGTTCCAGGAGATCAGCGCCCCACTCACCATCAGCACCAGCCCGATCAGCAGGCCGGTCAACGTTTCCAGACGGCCATGGCCGTACGGATGATCGTCATCGGCGGGCTTCGCGGCCAGCGTCAGTCCGAAGAGCACAAAACCCGAGGCGATCACATCCGCCGCCGATTCCAACCCGTCCGCCACCACCGCGGTCGAGTGCCCGGACGTTCCAGCTGCGATCTTGATGACGGCCAGCGCGCCAGAAACCAACATCCCGGTGGCGGCCACCCGTTGCCCAACTTGCATTTAGTTTGCCGGCTCCTGGCTGGTTTCGCTCGCGCCGAGCGGGTCCATGGGCACTCGCGCGCACCGGGCAGCCAGCCCCACAGCTTCTGCAGTGTCCGCAGCTATGGGTAATCGATGTGGCATTGACCCTAAGCCCGTGCCGCGTCTATCTTCTCGGTATCCACGCCCAGTTCGGCGAAGGCGGCGATCGCCTTTTTGGCGTCGAACTTGCCATCGCGCACCAATCGCGAAAGCGCGGCCGCGGCGATCGATTCCGCGTTAATCTCGAAGTGGCGCCGCAGGTACTCGCGGTTGTCGCTGCGGCCGAACCCATCGGTCCCGAGCGTCTCCATTCTCCCCGGCAGCCACGGCGCAATTTGGTCGGCCACTACCTTCATGTAGTCGCTAGCCGCGATAATCGGCCCGTCGGAGCCCTTCAGCGCCTGCAGCAGATACGGCAGCCGAGCCGCTTGATCCGGGTGCAGGCGGTTCCAGCGCTTCACCGCCAGCGCGTCGCGCCGCAGTTCGTTGTAGCTGGTCGCGCTCCACACATCGGAGGCAACGTCGTATTTCTCCGCCAGAATCTGCTGCGCCCGCAGGGCTTCATTGAGAATCGGTCCGCTGCCGAACAGGTGTACCTTAGCCTTGCCCTTCTCCGCGGTTTTGAAACGGTACAGGCCCCGCAGCACGCCCTCCGCATCCAAACCCTCCGGCATGGCCGGCATCGGGTAGTTTTCGTTGTACAGCGTCAGGTAGTAGAAGCAGGCTTCCTGGTTTTGATACATGCGCCGGATTCCATCCTGCACGATGATCGCGATCTCGTAAGCGTACGCCGGATCGTAGGTGATGCAGTTGGGAACCGTGCTGGCGTGCAGGATGCTATGGCCGTCCTGGTGCTGCAAGCCTTCGCCGGCCAGCGTGCTCCGCCCGGCGGTGCCGCCGCACAGGAACCCCTTGCCGCGCGCGTCGCCGAAAGCCCAAATCAAATCGCCCACTCGCTGGAAACCGAACATCGAATAATAGATAAAAAACGGGATCGTCTCCACCCCGTAGTTGGCGTAAGCCGTACCCGCCGCCGTGAACGACGCCATCGATCCCGCCTCGGTGATGCCCTCTTCCAGAATCTGGCCGTCCTTGGATTCCTTGTAGTACAGGAACATTTCCGCATCGTGCGGCTTATAAAGCTGCCCCTGGTTGGCATAGATCCCGAACTGGCGGAACAAAGACTCCATACCGAACGTACGCGCTTCATCGGGGATGATGGGCACCACCCGCTTGCCCAGTTCGGGATGTTTCAACAGCAGCGTGAGCACCTTCACCATCGCCATTGTGCTCGAAACTTCGCGGCCCGCCGAGCCTTCCAGCGACTCCTTCAAATACCCCAGGGGTGGCGCCACAATGGTGCTCGCCGGTACCGTGCGGCTGGGCAGGTACCCGCCCAGCAGACGCCGCCGCTCGTGCAGGTAGCTCATCTCCGGACTGTCCGAAGGCGGCCGGTAGAACGACGCGTTGCGCGCCGCTTCGTCGGGAATCGGAATCTCGAAGCGCGAGCGGAAGTGCGCGATCTCCGCCTCGTTGAGTTTTTTCTGCTGGTGGGAAATGTTGCGCCCCTCGCCGGCTTCGCCCAGCCCGTAACCCTTCACGGTGTGCGCCAGAATTAAGGTGGGCCGCCCTTTGGTGTCCAGCGCCTGCTGATAGGCGTTGAAGACCTTCTTCGGGTCGTGACCGCCGCGCCGCAGCTTGAAGAGTTCTTCGTCGCTCAGGTGCGCCACCAATTCGAGCAGTTCGGGGTACTTGCCGAAAAAATGCTGCCGGATGTAAGCGCCGTCCTTAGTCACGTAGGTCTGGAACTCGCCATCCACCACTTCGTCCATGCGTTTTTGCAGCAGTCCGGTGGTGTCGCGCGCTAGCAGCGCATCCCAATCTCCGCCCCAGATCACCTTGATCACATTCCAGCCGGCGCCGCGGAACGCCGCTTCCAGTTCCTGAATCACCTTGCCGTTGCCGCGCACCGGACCGTCAAGCCGCTGCAAATTGCAGTTGATGACGAACGTGAGGTTATCCAGCCTTTCGCGCGATGCCAGCGTGATAGAGCCCATGGATTCGGGCTCGTCCATTTCGCCGTCGCCCAGGTAGGCCCAAACGTGGCGTGGCGTTTCCTGGATGATGCCGCGGTTTTCCAGGTACCGCATGAAACGCGCCTGGTAGATGGCGTTGATGGGCCCCAGGCCCATCGAGACCGTGGGGAAGCTCCAGAAATCGGGCATCAGCCAAGGGTGCGGGTAAGACGCTAGACCCGGCGTTTCGCGCAGCTCGTGACGGAAATTCTTCAGGTGATCTTCCGTCAGGCGGCCTTCCAGGAAGGCGCGCGCGTAGACGCCCGGGGAGGCGTGGCCCTGGAAATAAATCAGGTCGCCCGGTTGGTCGCCATAGCTGGCGTGGAAAAAATGGTTGAAGCCCACTTCCAGCAGTGTGGCCAGCGAGGCGTAGGTGGAAATATGCCCGCCGATACCCGCATCGTACTTGTTCTGCCGCACCACCATGGCCATCGCGTTCCACCGAATCAGGCTCTTGATGCGGCGCTCCATGGCGCGATCCCCGGGATAGGCGACTTCCTCTTTTGGCCGGATGGTGTTGATGTAAGGCGTATTGAACTGGACCGGCACTTCGGCACCTTTGGCGCGGGCGCGCTCGTTCAGGTGCTCCAGCAGAAAAGCGGCGCGGTCCGGACCGGCTTGATCGATCACCTGGTCCAACGACTCAACCCACTCGGCAGTCTCCTGCGGATTTAAGTCTAAAACCCTCTCGTTTAGTTTCTGGTGCATGGGTCCTTCTATTATAGTGGGGGACGACGCGGTCGCGCTGGCAGCGGCGCTGGGTACAATGTGGTCATGGTCCGAGTGGAACAAGTTCTCGATTCCTGGCGATCCATTCGTCAGGACACCGCCGCCGCCGTGGAAGATTTCCCGGCCGGCGAACTGGATTACCGGCCAACGCCCGAACTCGCCACCTTCGGAGAGACGGCGCGCCACGTCTTGGACGCCAGCGACGGCCTCATCGGGCTGCTCCTGGCGGGTGACGAAAACTTCACGGGCGGCGATTTCCGGGAGCGCCTCAAACCCCATCTGCGGGCGCTGCCCGCCGATGTGGGCGCCACCGAACTGGCCAACGCCCTCCGGGAATCCGTGGCCCAACGGACCGAGCAGTTGGCCGCCCTGCCGCCGGAGTTTTTCGCGCAAATCATAACGCGCTTCGACGGGCAGCAGGTAACGCGCCTCGAAATGGTGCAGACGGTCAAGGAGCACGAATTGACCCATCGCTCGCAACTGTTCATGTATCTTCGCCTCAAGGGGATCGTGCCCGCGACCACGCGCCGCCGGATGGCGAAGCAAGCCGGGAAATAGGCCCCGGTCGCGCACGAACTTTGCGGTTGCAATCGCGGCTGTCTATCGTATAACAGTAAGTATTCGGGAGGAATTGAGATGGTCACCTGTCCGGCATGTCAAGGCAATATCGACGTCGATGAAGAAGATGTGGACGAAGGCGACACCATCAGTTGTGATGAGTGTGGCGCGGCCCTCAAAGTGATTGGGATCGCCCCCCTGGAACTGGAATCGGCCGAAGAAGAAGACGAAGACGAGCCAGATGAAGATGGTTTCATCGAAGAAGAGGAGGAGGAAGAGGATGCCGACGAGGACTGGAAATAGCCCGCTCCCGCGCCGGGAACCAATTCCGGCCTCCCCGCGTCCAAACAAGCGGGAGAGTGACATGTTACGGACATTGACGGGTTTGCCGGCGCGGTTCCCCCATTTCGTAAGGTTCGCACCCTTCGTGGTGCTCCTGCTCCTGGCCTTCGCCCCGGCAGGTTTCGCCCAGAAAGACAGTGCTACCCGTAGTGTGCAGGGTGCGGTTTCCAATCCAGACGACGGCGCCGTGATAGGCGGAGTGGTGCAACTCAAGAACATGAAGACGCTCCAGATCCGTTCCTTCATTACCAAGCAAGACGGCACCTATCATTTTTTCGAACTGAGCCCCGACGTGGATTACGAACTCAAGGCGGATTTCCAGGGCGCTTCGAGCGGCCCCAAAACCCTCAGTTCGTTCGATTCCCGGAAGAAAGCTGTCATCAATCTGAAATTAAGTAAGAAGTAATTGCAGGGCCGCCAGCGGGTGTGCGACGTAGAAGTGGAGATCAAGCCGCCGGGCGGCGCGCCTCCCAGTAGTCCTCGAAGCGGTTGTTGAGGTGGCAGCATCGCAGGGCGATGATGGCGTTGGCTCCGCGGACCGTCCAGAACATGCCGGACTT
>JANYAH010000103.1 GCA_025361425.1 Candidatus Solibacter sp.
CCGTGGTCGTCGAAGGTATACATCTCCTTCGTAACGATGTCGGTTTCGGCGCCGACGCCGCGCGCGAACAACTGCGTCTCTTCGAGAATGGGAGTGCGGATTTCGTGGTAGTTATAGGCGCGAAAAATGGCACGCGCCACCGATTCCACCCGGTTCCATACATCGGTGGCTGGAGGCAATAAATCTCTGGTTCCTTTGACGGCTTTTATCAAGGTAGTGTGAAAAATCCCATGCTACCATGCAGGGCGAGCCAGGCTCGCCCCCGCCCTACATCCTGGTTGCCAGCACGTTGACCAATTCCTGCACCGATGCGGCGCTTTTTTGCAGTTTCGCCGTTTCGTCCTCTGTGAGTTTGATCTGGTAGATCTTCTCGATGCCGCGCGCGCCCAATTTCACGGGAACGCCGACAAACAGCCCGTTGATGCCGTACTCGCCTTCGAGATACGCCGCGCAGGGCAGGACCTTCTTCTTGTCCTTGAGAATCGATTCGGCCATCTCTACTGCCGCCGCGGACGGAGCGTAATATGCACTGCCCGTCTTGAGGTACTTGACGATCTCCGCGCCGCCGTTGGCGGTGCGATCCACGATGCGGTCTATGGTCGCCTGGTCCATCAGTTCGGTCAGCGGGATCCCCGCGACGTTGCTCAAGCGGACCAGCGGCACCATGGTATCGCCGTGCCCGCCCATCACGACGCCGGTCACGTTCTCCACGGAGACGTTAAGTTCCTGCGCGATAAAGGTGCGGAAACGGGCGCTATCCAACACGCCTGCCATGCCGATGACGCGGTTCTTGCTGAACTTGGAGACCAGGAACGCCGCCTGCGCCATGGCGTCCAGCGGATTGGTTACCACAATGATGATGCAATTTGGCGAGTACTTGGCAACCTGGGTGGTGGCCGTCTTCACAACTTCGAAATTGGCCAGCAGCAAGTCGTCGCGGCTCATGCCCGGCTTGCGGGGGAACCCGGCCGTGATGATGGCGATATCGGAATTCGCGGTGGGCTCATAATCGTTGGCGCCCGTAATGTTGACATCGTAGCCCTGTACCGGACCAGATTGGAGCAAATCGAGCCCCTTGCCTTGTGGAACACCCTCCACGACGTCCACCAGGACGACATCGGCTAGTTCCTTGTCGGCAATGCGTACCGCGCAATTGGCACCGACGTTACCGGCGCCCACAACCGTGACTTTCTTTCGCAACACAGACTCCTTTAATCTTGGGGAATTCCCCACCGATTATAACGTGGTGCCACTGATGGGGGTAGCATGTTCCGCGAGTTCGCCCCTAGTGGACGTTTCCATACAATGGCTGTTTTATTGCACACCTCTTCCTAGTGCTGCTAAACAAAGGAACGCGCAAACTCAAAGAAAGCAGCAAAGCCATCGTCGAGACGCTGCGGAGTGTGAGCCTCTCGCGAAACGGTTCAGGAAAATACGGCGACGCCCCGCCGTTGCGCTCGGAGTTGTTCAGTGCCGAGCAAATGAAGCTGCATGGCAGGACGCTGGCGGGTCTCCACAAACTCAGTCCGGGACGCGCTCCGGACCAGTTGCTGGCAAGGCTTGCGGAGAACGAGAGCGTCCTGATCAGTGTCCACCGGCTGATGACCGAGGCGGTGGCGGCCAACCGTCAGATCACCCCCGCCGGCGAGTGGCTTCTGGACAACTTCTATCTGATCGAGGAGCAGATCCGAACCGCCAAGCGGCACTTGCCGAAGCCCTACAGCCGGGAACTGCCGCGCTTGCTGAACGGCCCTTCGTCCGGTCTGCCCCGGGTCTACGACATTGCGTTAGAGATCATTTCGCACGGCGACGGGCGAGTGGACCCCGAGAGTCTCACCAGCTTTGTCGCCGCCTACCAGACGGCGACTCCACTCGACCTCGGCGAGTTGTGGGCGCTGCCGATTATGTTGCGCCTGGCACTGATCGAGAACCTCCGCCGCGTGTCGGCCAGCATGGCCGTGGATCGCATGGGCCGGAATCGCGCCGACAGTTGGGCGGACCGATTGATCGAGACCGCCGAGAAGGATCCGAAGAACCTGATTGTGGCCATTGCCGATATGGCTCGCTCGAACCCGCCGATGGAGAGCGCGTTCGTAGCCGAACTGACGCGCCGCTTGCAGGGGCAGGGTCCATCCCTGGTCCTGCCGCTCAACTGGATCGAGCAGCGTCTCTCCGAATCCGGCTGGACGATTCAGCAAATGGTGCAGGCGGAAAACCAGAAACAGGCCGCCAGCCAGGTATCGATGAGCAACAGCATCGGCAGCCTCCGCTACTTAAGCGCGCTCGATTGGCGCAAGTTCGTGGAGACCATGAGCGTGGTGGAGCAGACTCTACGGGAGGACGCCGGCGGCGTCTACGGAAGGATGGAATTCGCCACTCGCGACCGCTATCGCCACATGGTGGAGCGGATCGCCAAATACAGCGGGTGGTCCGAATGCGACGCGGCGCGAAAGGCGATCGATCTGACGCAGGAAGGCGCGGCCGCCAAGGGAGGTGACGACCGCGCGGCGCACGTTGGTTTCTACCTGATCGGCGAAGGCGTGGGGCATCTGGAGCGGGCCGTGGGGGTGAGCCTTCCCGCATGGGAGCGGCTGGGGCGAGCCTGCCGGAGGTCGCCAGTCCTGATGTACGTGGGTGGAATCGTCCTGATCACGTTGATGCTAGCCGGGCTCCTAGTGGCCAAAGCCTACGGCAGCCAGGTGGACGATTGGCGGCTCGGCCTGATCGCGGTTCTGTCGATAGTGGCGGCCAGCCAACTCGCGGTGGCCCTGGTGAATTGGGTGGTGACGCTGCTGGTAACGCCGCACGTGCTGCCGCGCATGGACTACTCGGCGGGCATTCCGGTAGAGTGCCACACGCTGGTCGTCGTCCCGACCATGCTCGTCAACCCTGGCAACGTCGAGCAACTCATTGAGGCGCTGGAGGTACGGTTTCTGGCAAACCGGGACAACAACCTGGATTTCGGCCTGCTGACAGATTTTCGCGACGCCAGCGAGGAGGTGCAGCCCGAGGATGAATCGCTGCTGCGTCTGGCGCGGAAGGGAATCGAAGATCTGAATGCCCGGTACAAGGCGGAAGGCGGCGCCGGTTTTTTTCTGTTTCATCGCCCCCGCCGTTGGAATTCCCAAGAACGCCGCTGGATGGGTTACGAGCGCAAGCGCGGCAAGCTTGGCGACTTGAATGCGCTCTTGCGAGGGGGGCCGCCGGGTGCGTTTTCGCTAATCGTTGGCGACACCGCGAAGCTGACCAACGTGAAGTACGTGATCACGCTGGACACCGATACCCAGTTGCCGCGCGATGCCGCGAGGCAACTGGCGGGGGCGATGGCGCATCCGATGAATCGCGCGCGCTACTGCGAAGGAGTGGAGCGGGTCTGCGAGGGATACGGCATTCTTCAGCCGAGAGTGGGCGCGAGTCTGCCCAGCAGCACGCAATCGCGTTACGCGCGCCTGTTTGGAAGCGAGCCCGGCATCGACCCGTATACGCGCGCCGTGTCCGACGTGTACCAGGATCTGTTCGGCGAGGGTTCGTTTATCGGCAAGTGCATCTACGATGTGGATGCGTTTGAGCGCGCGCTGAAAGGGCGGTTTCCGGACAACCGCATCCTGAGTCACGATCTGGTGGAAGGCTGCTACGCCCGCTCTGGCCTGCTGAGCGATGTGCAGGTGTACGAGGAATACCCGGCGCGGTATAGCGCCGACGTAAGCCGCCGGCACCGTTGGATTCGGGGCGATTGGCAATTGTTGCGTTGGCTGCTGCCATGGGTTCCCGGGACCGCGGGGCGGCGCCAGAACGCGATCAGCGCGCTTTCCCGCTGGAAGCTCTTCGACAATCTTCGCCGCAGCGTGGTACCGGTGGCGCTGACCTTGCTGTTCCTGCTGACTTGGGCGCTGTTGCCGCTTCCCGGGTTTTGGACCCTGGCGATCATCGGCATCGTCCTGATTCCCGGCGTATTTTCCTGCTTGCTGGACGTTCTGCGAAAACCCACGGAGGTGCTATGGGGACAGCATCTGGCCTCCACCCTGCATTGTGCCTCCGAGCACCTCTCGCAGGCCGCCTTTACGCTGGCTTGCCTTCCTTACGAGGCACACTACAGCCTGGATGCGATCATACGCACTCTGTGGCGGACGCTGGTGACGCGGCGCCGGCTGCTGGAATGGAGCGTCTCGAGCGATGCCGACCGCAACAGC
Source organism: Candidatus Solibacter sp. (assembly GCA_025361425.1). Classification (GTDB taxonomy): domain Bacteria; phylum Acidobacteriota; class Terriglobia; order Bryobacterales; family Bryobacteraceae; genus Solibacter. The sequence goes on from JANYAH010000103.1 coordinate 4,191, forward strand.
GGAAACAGCATAACGGCGTCCTGGCGGACAATGTGGATTGGCCCCGTGCTGGCGCTTGCCGCCCTGATTTATCTTACGGCGTGGCGGCCAACCGCATTGCTGGTGGCTTGGCCCATCTGGGCACTCTGGGCCATGTCCCCGAGCATCGCCTGGTGGATCAGCCGGCCGGTGGCGCCACGCCCGTCGCGTTTGTCGGCCGAGCAGAAAGTCTTCCTGCGCAAATTGACGCGCAAGACCTGGGGTTTCTTTGAGACCTTCGTGGGCCCCGAAGACAACTGGCTGCCGCCCGACAACTATCAGGAGCATCCGGTGGCACGCACCGCGCACCGCACCTCTCCGACCAACATCGGGTTGTCTCTACTGGCGAATCTCGCGGCCTACGATTTCGGGTACATCCCAGCCGGCCAGTTCGCCGAGCGCACGGCCAATTGCTTTCATACGATGCAAACGCTGGAACGGTACCGGGGCCACTTTTTCAACTGGTACGACACGCAGTCCCTGAAGCCGCTACTGCCCGTCTTCATTTCCACCGTGGACAGCGGGAACCTGGCGGGGCACTTGCTTACTCTCCGCCCGGGACTGCTGGCGGTGGCCGATCAGAAAATTGTGAGCCCGCGATGCTTCGACGGCCTCAACGACACGTTCGGCATCATGGTGGATGCCAACGGGGGCTCGGTTCCCGCCGAAGTGGCTATCATGCAGACGGAGTTGGACGGCGCCAGTGAGCGGCAGCCCGCGACGCTGCCGGCGATTCGCCTGCTGCTGGAGCGCCTGGAAACGGCGGCCACGGGTGCGGTCAACGGACCGCACCGCTTCGAGACCCGCCGGTGGGCGAAGGCCCTGGCCGGACAATGCAGGGCGGTGCTGGAGGAGATTGCCTTTCTCGTCCCCGATGGGTTCGAAGGGATCCCCACGTTACGCGAGGTGGCGGCGCTAGGCGGGGACGCGGCGCATGTCGTGCGCGCCCGGGCGAGGATGGCGGTGCTGGAGAACCTGGCACTGCAGGCGGGCGAGTTCGCGCAGATGGAGTACGACTTCCTGTTTGATCGCGCCCGTCATCTGCTGACCATCGGCTACCACGTTGTGGAGCACCGCGCCGACTCGAGCTACTACGATCTACTGGCGTCGGAGGCCAGGCTGTGCAGTTTCGTGGGAATCGCGCAGGGACAATTGCCGCAGGATAACTGGTTTGCCATGGGCCGCCTGCTGGTGACGGCGGGCGGCGAGCCGATGCTGCTTTCCTGGAGCGGCTCCATCTTCGAATACCTGATGCCGCTGGTGGTGATGCCGACTTATGAGAACACCCTGCTCGACCAGACCTATAAGGCGGCGGTGGCGAGACAGATCGAGTACGGGGCACAGCGCGGCGTGCCGTGGGGTTTTTCGGAATCGGGATACAACGCCGTGGACGCGCAGCTCAACTATCAGTACCGCGCGTTCGGCGTGCCGGGCACCGGTTTGAAGCGCGGCCTGGCAGACGATCTGGTGATCGCGCCGTATGCTTCCGCGCTGGCCTTGATGGTGGCGCCCGAGGCAGCCTGCAGCAACCTGGAAAAGCTATCGAGCGAGGGCTTCGAGGGAACATACGGTTTATACGAAGCCGTTGACTATACGCCTTCGCGAGTGCCCCGGGGACAGCTCCACGTTGTGGTTCGCTCTTTCATGGCGCATCACCAGGGCATGAGTCTGCTCTCGTTCGCCCATCTGCTACTGGACCGTCCCATGCAGAAACGGTTCGGGAGCGACCCGTTGTTTCAGGCGACTACCTTGCTGCTGCAGGAGCGCGTGCCGCGGGCCATGGCCATCTATTCGCGGCTGGCGGAGGTTTCCGACTTGCGCGCCGGCTCCGCCGAAGAGGAAACGCCGGTGCGCGTCATCCGCCACCCGGATACGCCGTCGCCCGAACTGCAGCTCTTGTCGAACGGCCGGTACCACGTCATGATCACCAACGCCGGTGGAGGCTACAGCCGCTGGAAAGATCTGGCGGTGACGCGCTGGCGCGAAGACGGCACCCGCGACAACTGGGGCGCCTTCTGCTATCTCCGCGCTCTGCCTTCGGGCGAGTTCTGGTCGGCCGCGTTTCAGCCGGCATTAGAGCCATCGGACCACTATGAAGCGATCTTCTCCGACGCGCGCGCGGAGTTCCGCCGCCGCGACCGGGGGTTCGACACGCATACCGAAATCGCCGTCTCGCCGGAGGACGACATCGAGTTGCGGCGAATCAGCATCACCAACACCTCGCGCTCGCGCAAGACCATCGAAGTCACCAGCTACGCGGAGGTGGTACTGACCTCGGCGGCCGCCGACGCGCTGCATCCGGCGTTCAGCAACCTGTTCGTTCAGACAGAGATTCTCCGCGAGCAGCAGGCGATTGTCTGCACGCGCCGGCCGCGCTCGCGCGAAGAGCGCCCGCCGTGGCTGTGCCATCTGATGGCGGTGCATGGCGCCGAAGCGGAGGAAGCCAGCTACGAGACCGACCGGATGCGCTTCCTGGGCCGCGGGAACACGGTGGCGAATCCGCAGGCGATGACGGGAGATGCCGGGCTCTCTAACAGCGAGGGGGCGGTGCTGGACCCGATCGTGGCGATCCGCCGGCAGATCACGTTGGATGGGGGCGACAGCGTCACCGTGGATATCGTGACGGGAATCGCGGAGACGCGGGAAGCCAGCCTCCTTCTGGTGGAAAAGTACCACGACCGGCGACTGGCGGACCGCGTGTTCGAACTGGCCTGGACGCACAGTCAGGTGCTCTTGCGCCAGATCAATGCCACGGAGGCCGACGCACAACTTTACGGGCAACTGGCCGGCGCTATCGTGTATGCCAACGCGGCATTGCGCGCCAACCCGGCGGTGCTGGCGCGGAACCACCGCGGGCAGAGTGGCCTGTGGAGCTATTCCATTTCGGGCGATTTGCCGATTGTGCTGCTGCAGATCGCCGATTCGGCCAACATCGAGTTGGTGCGCCAATTGGTGCAGGCGCAGGCGTACTGGCGCTTGAAGGGGTTGGCGGTAGACCTGGTGATCTGGAACGAAGATCACTCCGGCTACCGGCAAGAGTTGCAGGACCAGATTCTGGGCCTGATCTCGGCGGGCGCCGACGGCATCGTGAAAGATCGGCCGGGCGGCATTTTCGTCAGGCCTTCGGATCAAATCGCGGTGGAAGATCGCATTCTGCTCCAATCGGTGGCGCGCGCCATCCTGAGCGATGGCCGAGGCTCGCTGGCGGACCAGGTGGCGAGCGGGGCAACGCGGGAGCCGGCGGCGGAGGAACTGGACCCGGTCCGGGCCTACCGGCCGGAACGGGTGATTCCGGCCGCGCCGCGCCGCGATTTGATCTTCTTTAACGGATTGGGCGGATTCACGCAGGATGGGCGCGAGTACATCATCACCACCACCCAGCGCGAGATAACGCCCGCCCCCTGGGTGAACGTGCTGGCCAACGCGAAATTCGGCACCGTGGTCTCCGAGAGCGGTCTGGCTTATACGTGGGCGGAAAACGCGCACGAGTTTCGTCTGACTCCGTGGGGCGACGACCCGGTGAGCGACACCAGCGGCGAGGCGTATTATCTGCGCGACGAGGAGACCGGGCACTTCTGGTCACCCATGCCCATGCCGAGCCGGGGCGTGGAGCATTACGTCAGCCGGCATGGATTCGGCTACAGCGTGTTCGAGCACAGCGAGGGCGGAATCCGCTCGGAGGTCTGGGTGTACGTGGCCACCGACGCGGCGGTAAAGTTCACGGTCTTAAAGATCTGCAACGATTCCGGCCGCATGCGCAGACTCTCTGCCACGGGCTACGTGGAATGGGTGCTGGGCGATCTGCGGCCGAAATCCGCGATGCACGTGGTGACGGAGATGGACCCCGACGGGGGCGCGATCTTCGCCCGCAATCCGTACAACACCGGGTTCGCCGGCCGGGTGGCGTTCTTCGCTACCAGCGAGATGGAACGCACAGTGACTGGCGACCGGCGGGCGTTCCTGGGACGTAACGGCACGCTCTCCGCGCCGGCGGCCATGACCCATGCGGGGCTGTCGGGGAAAATCGGCGCCGGGCTGGATCCCTGTGCAGCCATGCAGGCTGCTTTCGATCTGGCGCCTGGGGAAGAGCATCAGATAGTCTTCACGCTGGGCGCCGGCGGCAACGCGGAGGAGGCCCGGCGTCTGGCCGATCGCTTCCGCGGGGCGGAGGCCGCCCGCGCGGCGCTCGAAGGAGTGTGGCAGTACTGGAAGCACACGCTGGGCGCGGTCAACGTGGAAACGCCGGATGCGTCACTCAATGTGCTGGCCAACGGCTGGCTTCTCTACCAGACGCTTTCGTGTCGTATTTGGGCGCGCAGCGGATACTACCAGTCAGGCGGCGCCTTCGGCTTCCGCGATCAGTTGCAGGACGCGATGGCGCTGGTCCACGCGGAGCCGCGCCTGTTGAGGGAACATCTATTGCGCTGCGCGTCGCGGCAGTTTCGTGAGGGAGACGTACAGCACTGGTGGCACCCGCCAGAGGGCCGCGGGGTGCGGACGCATTGTTCGGACGATTATCTCTGGCTGCCGCTGGCGGTGTGCCGCTATGTGAGGAGCACCGGGGATACCGGGGTGTTGGACGAAACCGTACGTTTCCTGGAAGGACGGCCGGTCAACGCCGAAGAAGATTCCTACTACGACCTGCCGGGGCGTTCCGAAGAGACGGCAAGCCTGTACGACCACTGCACGCGAGCCATCCTGCATGGCCTGCGGCGCGGGGAGCACGGCTTACCGCTGATGGGTTCGGGCGATTGGAACGACGGGATGAACCTCGTGGGCATCCACGGCAAAGGCGAAAGCGTCTGGCTGGGATTTTTCCTGTGTGCGGTGCTCGATGAATTCGCCGCTCTGGCAGGCGCGCGTGGCGATGCCGTGTTTGCCGAACGCTGTCGTCAGGAGGCATCGCAGATGAGCGCCAACATAGAGCGCAATGGTTGGGATGGCGGCTGGTACCGCCGCGCGTACTTCGATGACGGCGCGCCGCTGGGGTCGGCGGAGAACTCCGAATGCAAGATCGATTCGGTCGCGCAGAGCTGGAGTGTGCTCTCTGGCGCCGGCGACCCCGCGCGCTCGCGGATCGCGATGCAGGCGGTGGACGAGCATCTGGTTCGGCGGGATCGCGGGTTGGTGCAGTTGTTGGATCCGCCGTTCGACAAGGGCGATCTGAACCCGGGCTACATCAAAGGCTACCTGCCGGGCGTAAGAGAGAACGGTGGGCAGTACACGCACTCGGCGATCTGGGCCACGATGGCCTTCGCGAAACTGGGCGACAAGCAGAAGGCATGGGAACTGTTCACCATAATCAACCCAGTGAATCACGCCAAATCCGCGACGGCGATGGCCACTTACAAGGTGGAGCCATACGTAGTGGCGGCCGATGTCTACGCTTTGTCGCCGCATACCGGGCGGGGCGGTTGGACCTGGTACACGGGATCGGCGGGGTGGATGTACCGCCTGATCACCGAATCGCTGCTGGGGCTGAGGCTGGAGGTGGATCGGCTCTACTTCAATCCGTGCCTTCCTCAGGGATGGGGAGGGTTCAAGCTGCACTACCGGTATCGCGAGACGGTGTATCACATCGCCATCGTGCACGGGTTGCGCGAGGCTGGGATGACGATCGACGGGGAAGCGCGGGCGGGTGACGCGATTCCGCTGGTGGACGACGGGCGCGAGCACACGGTGGAACTGAGGCTGGGTGGGGGAGGCCCTGACTCCCCTTCTCCCGGCAGCCTGCCCTGAGAATGAGCCGAAAGCCGAAAGCTGGACAGAGCGGTGACAACGTGATTGTGCGTCTACGTACAACCTCGGGGCACGCCCAAGTCTGCCGTCCCGCAACCTCACGGGAGGGGTATATATTTGCCTGCACCAGACCCAAAATGGAAATCCAGGCTTAAATTGTGGTTACGAAATTGCACACAGATGAGATGGCCGGGCAGCAAAATGAAAATCCTGGTCAAGAAGGAAGAGAAAGGACTCGATCATGTCGCACAAATGTTCCGTCGTGGTTCTTGTTGGGCTCATCGTCAACGTTGCGCTCTACGGGCAGAAAAACGCCGATTTTTCCAAGTTTGTGGTTGTCGGGGATTCCTTGAGCGCCGGCTATCAGAATTCACAGCTTATCGATTCCGGTCAGGTGCACGGTTACGCCAACGTCATCGCGCTCCAGGCGGGTGTCTCGCTGAAACTGCCTCTCTTGCCGGCTCCGGGATACCCTCAAATCTCGATTGAGCAGAACTACGCCGTCGTGACAGGCCTGAGCCAGACGCCCTTCAAAGCACTGCGGAACAGGCCCCAAACGCTGGATTTCGCCGTGCCCGGGTTCACCGTCGCTGCGCTGGTTGGGCTTCCGCCAGTCTGCAATCCGGACCCGCTAGATGCGATTCGAGTGATGGCGGCGAAGATTTTAAATCCGAACTGTTCCACCAGTCCCCAGACCGAACTGGAGGGGGCCGCGGCGCGGAAGCCGACCACCGCCATTCTTTGGATCGGGAGCAATGACGCGCTCTTCTCTCTTTTGTTCGGCACGGATCCGACGGACGTTACCACGTTCGGTGTACTCTATCATGTCGCCGCCACAACCATGGCATATGCCAGCGAACACCTGGTAATGGCCAACATCCCCGACGTGACACAGACAGCCTATCTCACTTCCGTGGCGGAATTAGCGGCTATCCTCAAGCTGCCCGTTCCCACGGTGGAATTCGTATTCGGCTTGTACCCGGACGACATGGTTACTCCGTATGCATTTCCCATCATCCAGGCTATGAGCAACTCGCTTACGGTTCTCCCTGAGTCGGGAGCGCAGGGTCCGATCGTGATTCGCGCCGCCAGGCTCTCGGAGATTCGTGCCCGTGTGAACGCTTATAATGCCGTGATCGCGAACGAGGCGGCGGCCAACGGCGCCACCCTGGTGGACGTCTATTCGCTGGTGAACGGTCTCGCCGCTCATGGCGCGGTGGTCGGCGGCCAGAAGCTGACGACCGGCTTCATGGGAGGATTTTTCTCGTTGGATGGCGTTCATCCGACCAACACCGGTTACGCAATCATCGCCAATGAATTTATCAAAACGATGAACCAGTCCTTTGGGACAAACATCAGTCTCGTCTCCGTCGAACAAGTGAGCAAGACCGATCCGCTAATTTTTCCAGCGAGCGACCACGGCGACAGCGATCGCGGTCCCGGTCACGGGGCTGGGCATCCGGATGCTCACGATGGAAAACATACCGGGCATGTCAGTGTTGGAATGGCGGATGGTCTTCGAGTCCTGGGAAGACGGTAGTGCGGGACTTGCCGGCTGGCTACTTCAGCTTTTCCAGCTTTTTGCGAATTTCGTCGGCGGTCTTGGATTCGCCCGCCAGTGCCAGGTATTTTGTATACGCGGTGCGCGCCGCCTTGCGGTCCTTGAGCTTTTCCTGGGCTTCGCCAAGGCGCAGCCAAGCCTCCGGTTCGCCGCTGTTCCACTTGGTGGCTTCCCCGAAGCGGCCCGCCGCGGCGCGGTAACTGCCCTTTTTGAAGTAGTAGTTGCCGGTGCGGATTTCCTTCTGCGCCTGGAGCGGGTTGAAGCCGTACACCTGTACCGCAATCGACTTGTCTTCCTCAGGCGGTAGACCGTCCTTGTCGACGGACTGCAGCTTGATGGACTCGCCGCGCTTTTTGAGCTGCGGATTATCCTGCGCGAGCAGGGGCGCCACCGCCAACAACACCAGTGCCGCAATCGAGCGTGACATAATTAGATTTTACCCCATAGTCAAGGACTGGCGGGGCACCCTATCGGATCTAAAGAACTCGGATCTCAGGGCACTACTTCCATGTGCGGGATTGTTGCGGGTTCGGGGCGACAGTGCGGCGGTAGTGCGGGACAATGCGGGATGTCCCGTTCTCTGCTAAAGCCCAAATGTTCGGGCGATCAACTCATGTACTATACCGCCCAACAGCAGCCAACCGACGATGGTGGTTAGCAGCAGTGCGGGGGCAAGTAATTTTCGCATCGCTTACAGAATACTGCTTAGCGGCGAGGTAAAAAGGATATTTCTAGCCTCTGTACTGAGCTGTGGTACCGGTACTGGGTGGCCAAAAAAGCCTGGCCGCGCCCGGGAATTTGGAAAGTTTACAAAGTGTAATTTCCCGGGCAGTGTAGGCACGTGCGGGATGTGCGGGATGAAACTTACAACCCCAGTAGAATGAAGCAATGTGACATGATGGAACTATAACTTCCCTCGATGGAACTCTGTGACAAAGTAAGCCAGCTCCCTTTCTCGCCCGGGGTGTATCTGTACAAGGACGCCGGGGGCCGGGTGATCTACGTCGGCAAGGCGAAAAGCCTGCGTAACCGTGTGCGCAGCTACTTTTCCGAGGATAAGCTGGCCGATATCAAGACCGGCACCCTGATCGCGGAAGCACGTGATATAGAGTACATCCTGGTCGACAACGAGAAGGAAGCTCTCGCTCTCGAAAACAACCTGATCAAGCAGTACAAGCCGCGCTTCAACATCCTGCTGCGCGACGACAAAACGTACCCTTATATCAAGCTGACGCACGAGAAGTATCCGCGCGTCTACGTGACCCGGCGCCTGCGCAAGGACGGCGCCACCTACTTCGGCCCCTACTTCCCGGCCAACCTCGCACACCGTCTGGTACACTTCATCCACCGCCACTTCCAGGTGCCCTCCTGCAAGATCGACCTGACGCGTTTTCACCCCAAGCCCTGCCTGCAATTCCATATTCACCGTTGCCTGGGGCCGTGCGTCCAGGGTCTGACCAGCGACGAAGCCTACGCCGCCGCGGTCCACGACGTCCGCCTCTTCCTGGAGGGGCGCCACACGGATCTCGCGCGCGATATGCGGGTCCGTATGGAAGCCGCCAGCCAGGCCATGCGCTTCGAGGAAGCTGGCGGTCTACGCGACCTGATCGCCACCGTGGAAGAAATTGAAGAGCGCCAGAAGATGGCTGCTGCCAAGGGTGACGACGTCGATATCTTTGCGATCTACGCCGAGCCCCCGCTGGTGGCGCTCAATCTGTTCCACCTGCGCAACGGCCAGATTGTGGATCGCCGCGAACTCTTCTGGGAAGACCAGTTGGAGTACGACGAGCCAGTATTTTTCAGCTCGCTGCTCAAGCAGATATACCTGGACCAGCAGTTCATCCCGGCCGAAATCCACGTCCCCGTGGAGTTTGAAGATCGCGAAGCGCTGGAGGAACTGCTCAGCGAAATGCGCCATCACAAGGTGGAGATCCGCACCCCGCAGCGCGGCCAGAAGAAGGCGCTGCTGGGACTGGTGGAGACCAACGCCAGGCACAGCTTCGACGCGCGCTTCCGCGTCCTCAAGCCGAGCTCCCGCGCCATACAGGAAGCCCTGCGGGAGTCGCTCAACCTGCCCGACGCGCCGGCCCGCATTGAGTGCTTCGACATTTCGCACATACAGGGCACGGACAAAGTGGCCAGCATGGTGGTGTGGGAAGACGGCAAGATGAAGAAGGCCGATTACCGCAAGTTCATCATCAAGACCGTGGTTGGCAACGACGATTTCGCCAGCATGAGGGAAGTGGTGACTCGCCGCTACACGCGCCTGCGCGACGAAAAGCTGGCGATGCCCGGACTGGTGCTGATCGATGGCGGCCTCGGGCAGTTGCACGCCGCCGCCGGGGCGCTGGAAGCTATCGGAATCGTGGACCAGCCGCTGGCTTCCATCGCCAAGCGCGAAGAGATTATCTACGTTTATGGACAGGAGGACGAGCCGGTGATTCTCGACCGTTTCTCGCCCATCCTGCACCTGGTCCAATCGATTCGCGACGAAGCTCACCGCTTCGCCGTGACGTTCCACCGCTCGCTGCGCAACACGCGACAGCTTACCAGCGAGCTTGACACCATTCCGGGCGTGGGCAAAAAGACCGTGCAAAAGCTGCTGAAGGAATTCGGCAGCTCAGAGCGGGTGCGCGGCGCGACGGAAACTGAGCTGGCCGTAGTGGTTGGCATGGCGGCGGCGCGACGGTTAAAGACGCACTATCTTCCGGTACCCGAAGCACCTTCCGCCGCGTCATGAGAAAATAGTGTCTATGAGTTTCCGCCAACTGGGCGCCGTGCTTGTCTTCTGCCTTGCCGCGGGGGCGCAGACCCAGACCCTCACGCTGGACCAGCTAATGATGTTCCTGACTTCGTCGGTGGAGCGCAAGATGGCGGACGGCGAGGTCGCCAAATACCTCACCAAGGCCAAACTCAGCGAGCGCCTGGAGGACGTTACCATCGAAAAACTGCTGGCCAGCGGAATCGGGCCGAAGACGCTCAACGCGCTCCGTGCGATGCGGGACCAGTCGGAGTCCCTGGGCACCGCCAAACCCGCGCCCGCGCCGCCGAAGTGGCAGCCTCCGCCCACTCCCAACGCGGTGGAACAGGCGGCGATCATTGAGGAAGTTCGCGAATACGCACTGAACTACAGCAAGGGTCTGCCCAATTTTCTGTCCACTCAAGTGGTCCGCCGCTATCAAGCGGGCGCCCCCGGGAGCCGCTACAACTCACGCTCCAGCGAACCCTCCTGGGTGCAGGTGGACCTGCTGACGCTGCGCCTGAGCTACTTCGACCAGAAGGAAGAGTACAAGCTGATCATGCATAATAACAGCCCAACCACGCAGGATTTTAAGAGCGTGGGCGGGGCCACTTCCACCGGCGAGTTCGGCAGCCTGCTACGCGACATCTTCGAGCAGCGTACGCACGCGCGCTTTGGGTGGGACGGGTGGGCTCGGCTGCGCGATCAAGTGGTGATGGCTTTCGATTACAGCGTGGAGCAGGCCAACTCCCAATGGGGCATCGAGTATGAGCGCAAGGAGCACATCGTCCCCGCCTACAGCGGCCGCATCCTGATCGACAAGGACACTCACGTGGTGCTGCGCGTCACGCTCAACGCCGACAATATCCCGCTGACGTTTCCGGTGAAGATGGCCACCACCATCCTGGACTACGACTACACCGACATCAGCGGCCACCAGTTCCTGCTGCCACTGAAATCGGAGACGCAGATGAGCGCCGATGGCGTGCTCTCGCGCAACGATACCGAATTCCGGCTATATCGCAAATACTCGGCGGAAGCGGAGATCCGGTACGACATCACGCCCGACGCGCTACCCGCGGATCAAACCAAAGAGACGCCAGCGGCATCCAAGGCGATCGACTGCAAAGACCCCAAGAACGCTAAGAACCTGGCTTGTAAGAAGTAGGGTGGCAAAGGGCGCGAAGCGATAGGCCGGGAGGCCTGTCTTACGGGTTCGGGTATAGCCGGCGCAATTCCTGGCGGAGGGGTTCCACGCTCTTGGCGTAAATCATCTTGTACGCTTCGCAGAAGTAGTCCAGGTCCTCGAACTTGCCGCGCGGGCCATGGCGTAACTTGGGACATCCACCGTGACAGATCGACTGGTACTCGCAGACCTGGCAGTCTGGGTGTGCGATAGTCTTCTTCGAGGCGAAGGAGTAGCGCCGCGTGCGAAGCGCAATTTCGCGCCACGAATCCAGATTCACGTTGCCCAGCTTCCAGCCGCTCTCCACAAAAAAATCGCAGGGGTAGACGTCGCCGTTGTACTCCACCACCACGTAGCTGTCGCAGGTCTCGTGCATGGTGCAGTTTCCGGGTTTCTGGCCCGCCAGTGCTTCGGCGATATTGTCGAAGCAGCGGATCCGCATCTTGCGGCGGTCCGGCCACCACATCTCGAAAAGCTCGCACAGGAACTGCCCGTACTGACGTGGGGTGATGGTGTAGGGCAGCGGCGTCCCATCCGGCGCGAACTCCGCCAGCGGAATGAATTGCAGGTTATCGATGCCCGCGTTCTTATAGAACTTGTACAACTCGCGCGGCTTTTCCACGTTGGCCTGGCTGAGCACGCACAAAACGTTGAAATCCACCTTCTCCTGCTGAAGCAGT
>JANYAH010000170.1 GCA_025361425.1 Candidatus Solibacter sp.
CGCTTCGACGCGCTGGCGGCGCGCATTGTGGCGCGCAAACTGCCGCCCACAGATCGCAAAGTGGCGGTAGTGGGCGCCGGCCCCACGGGGCTGGCCGCGGCCTTCTACCTGGCGCTGCTGGGCCACGAGGTCACGGTCTACGAATCCAACCCGGAGCCCGGGGGCATGCTGCGCTACGCGCTGCCGGAATACCGGCTGCCGCGCGCTGTGATCCGCAGCGAGGTGGAGTTGATCCGGCGCCTCGGGGTGGAGTTCCAGTGCGGTGTCGCGGTGGGCACCGATATCACACTCAACGATTTGGACAACCAGTACAACGCGGTATTCCTGGCGATTGGGACGTGGAAGGAAGCCTGGGTGTATCTGCCCGGCACGGAGTTGAAGGGAGTCATCCCCGCCCTTCTATTCCTCGAAGCCGTAGCAAAGGAGGAGCCGGTCCGTTTGGGCCGGAAAGTGGCCATCATCGGCGGCGGAAATGCGGCCATCGATTCGGCGCGCACGGCGCTCCGCATGGGTGCGGAGGTGACCGTGATCTATCGTCGCGAGCGCAAGGACATGCCGGCCATCCGGGAGGAAACGGATGCGGCAGAGGAGGAGGGCGCGAAGTTCTTTTTCCTGGCCACGCCGCACCGCATCGTGGGCGACGAGGAAGGCAACGTCAAGGGCATGGAAGTGGTCAAGACACGCCTGGGCGAGTTCGATTCCTCGGGCCGGCGCCGGCCGGTGCCGACGGAAGAGATCCGCCGCCTGGAATGCGACACCGTGATTTTGGCGGTGGGCGAAACCGTGGACCAGGATTTCCTGCGCGCCAGCGGTCTGCGCATCAAGGAGAACGGCACGTTGGAAGTGGACCGCTACACGATGGAAACCAGCCGCAGCAAGTTTTACGCGGGCGGCGACCTGATCAGTGGCGCGAGCAACGTGAGCAACGCGATGGGCTACGGAAAGAAGGCCGCGCGCAAGATGGACCAGCGTCTGATGGGCACGTATCGCTGGGACAAGATCGACCCCAGCTTTGTGTACAGCAACGCGCCTCCTGGGGAACCGAGCACCAGCCAGCGGCATAACCTGGAAGAGCTGCCGGCGCGGGAACGCGTGGAGAGTTTCGCGGAGACCATGATCTCTCTGAGCGACGAAGAAACTCTGGATGAAGCCTCGCGATGTCTGCGATGCGATGTCAAGGACCATCACTAAATATGCCGACCCGGGAGCTCACTGAAAAGCGCGAGAGCGCGACCAGGGGGTCGCGCGCGGACGTGGGCGTCCGCCCCACTTTGGGAGCAAGGAGAAATCCGCATGCCTGAAAACATCTCAATTCGAATCGACGGGGAGTACGTCGCCGCCCAGGAAGGGCAGACCATCCTCGAAGTCGCCCGCGCGGGAGGCAAGTACATCCCGACGCTGTGCTGGCTGGCCGGCATTTCGTCGGTGGGCGCCTGCCGCCTTTGCATCGTGGAGGTCTCCGGTGTAGGCCGGCTGCTGCCCGCCTGCACGACTCCAGTGCAAGACGGTATGAGTGTCACCACGACTTCTGAAAAATTGACGCAGTACCGGCGGATTGCGATCGAGTTCCTTTTTAGCGAACGCAACCACGTGTGCGCGGTCTGCGTTTCCAACAACCATTGCGAGTTGCAGGCGATGGCGCAGAAGTTGGGGGTGACCAGCGTACGCTATCCGTACGCTTACCCGAAGCTGGGGGTGGACGTGTCTCATCCGCGCTACGTGCTGGACCACAACCGCTGCATCCTGTGCACGCGCTGCGTTCGGGTGTGCACGGAGGTGGAAGGGGCGCATGTGTGGGACGTGAGTGGGCGCGGCATCCGCAGCATGATTGTGTGCGACATGAACCGCCCCTGGGCGCAAGCTTCGAGTTGCACCAACTGCGGTAAGTGCGTGCAGGTGTGCCCCACCGGGGCGCTGGCGGAAAAGGGATTCGCGGTGGACGAAATGGTGAAACAAGATCATAATATGACGCGCCTGACCGCCAGGCGAGGAGGTCATTCATGAAGAAGGTCAGGCTTGCCACGGTGTGGCTGGACGGCTGTTCCGGCTGCCACATGTCGCTGCTAGATATCGATGAGGCCATCCTGGCGATCGCCAAGCGGGTAGACGTGGTCTACGGGCCGCTGGTGGATGCGCAGGAGTTTCCCAAGGCGGTGGACGTGACGCTGATCGAAGGCGCCGTCAGTTCGCAGGACGATCTGGAGAAGGTGCACACCATCCGGCGGTGGAGCAAGCTGGTGGTGGCGCTGGGCGATTGCGCGGTGACGGGCAACGTGCCGTCCATGCGCAACTCGCACCCGGCACGCAAGATGCTGGAGCGCATCTATGTGGAAGGCGTACAGACAAACCGCGGCGTCCCCGTCGATGGAGTCCCCGCGTTGTTGCGCCAGGCGGTGCCGGTCCACGAAGTGATCAAGGTGGACCTGCATATTCCCGGCTGTCCTCCGGCGCCCGCTTCGATCGCCTACGCGCTGGGAGAGTTATTAGAGGGCCGGATGCCGGACCTGGCATCGAAAGTGAAATTCGGGTAGGAGCCATCTCATGAGAAAACTTGTCATCGACCCCGTCACACGCATCGAAGGGCACGCCAAGATCGATATCTACCTGGACGATGCGGGCCATGTGACCGACACGCACTTTCACGTGACGCAGGTGCGCGGCTTCGAAAAATTCACCGAAGGCCGGCCGTTTTATGAGATGCCGGCGATCACGGCGCGGATCTGCGGCATCTGCCCGGTGAGCCATCTGCTGGCGTCGGCCAAAGCCTGCGACGCGATCATGGCCGTGGCCCCGCCGCCCGCCGGGGTGAAACTGCGCGAGTTGATCCACTGCGCACAGTTTGTGCAGAGCCACGCATTGAGCTTCTTCCACCTTTCGGCGCCAGACCTGCTGCTTGGCTTCGACAGCGACCCCGCGCACCGCAACATATTCGGCCTGATCGAACAGAATCCGGACATGGCGCGCGCCGGCGTGGCGCTGCGAAAGTTCGGCCAGGAGATCATACAGGGGCTGGCGCAAGAGCGCGTGCACCCCTCGTGGATCGTCCCCGGCGGCGTCAACGCCCCGCTCGATAGCGGGGTGCGCGACCGCATTCTTGCAGGACTGCCGGCCGCGCGGGCGCTGGCTGAGCGAACCCTCGCGTACTTCAAAACCGTACTGGATCAGTTCGAGGAGGAGATCGCGAATTTCGGAACCGCGCCCACAATGTACGCGGGCCTGGTTGACCCTAGCGGCGGCCTGCAATGGTATGACGGCCTGCTGAAATTCCGCGATGCCGCCGGCGCCACGGTGGCCACGGATATCCCCGCGCGCGACTACACCCAGTACATCGGCGAGGCGGCGATGCGCGATTCCTACTTGAAGGCGCCCTACTACAAGCCCATCGGCTACCCCGACGGCGTCTACCGGGTGGGTCCGCTGGCGCGGCTGAATGTGGCGGACATGTTCGGCACACCGGAGGCCGACCGCGAACTGGCCGAGTTCCGGCAGCGCTACGGGCCGATGGTCCACAGCGCGTTCCACTTCCACTACGCGCGCCTGATCGAACTGCTGCACGGCTTAGAGAAGATCGAAGTGCTGCTGAACGATCCCGAGATCCTGAACAAGCACGTGCGGTCGCGGGCGAGCGTGAATTCGCTGGAAGGCGTGGGGGTGATCGAGGCGCCGCGCGGCGTGTTGATCCATCACTATAAGGTGGATGAAGAGGGCGCTATCAAATGGGTGAACCTGATTGTGGCCACCGGGCACAATAACCTGGCGATCAACGCCAGCGTGAAGCAGGTGGCGCAGCACTTCATCGACGGCGAGCATTTCAAGGAAGGGATGTTGAATCGCGTGTCGGCGGTAGTGCGCGCGTACGACCCGTGCCTGAGTTGCTCGACTCACGCCAACGGCATGCCGGCGCTGCAACTGGTGCTACGGGGGCCGGACGGGCGAGTGATTTCGACGGAGGGTTAGCGAGAGACACTTCAGACTTGAGAGGGGAGTCTTGCGGAAAGCGTTGCGGCGGCCGGGGCTTAGGGCGCTTAGAATTCGAGGGATGCGGTTCAACGCAGAGACGCAGAGTGCGCAGAGGAAGCGCAGAGAAAACAGGAGAGAAAAGTCAAAGGCAAATGAGAGCGCGATTAGAATAGAGAGTTGACACCCCTTATCGAACTGGAAAACGTGACGGTGCGGCGTGAGGAGCGGATTGCGTTGGACGGTGTCACGCTCTCTATCGCGCAGGGCGAACATGTGGCGATTCTGGGGCCCAACGGGTGCGGCAAATCGACGCTGATCAAGCTGATTTCGCGCGACCTGTACCCGGTGCTGAAGACCGAACCCTGGGCGCTGCGCATCCTGGGGCGCGACAAGTGGCGACTGTTCGACCTGCGGCATCACCTGGGCATCGTGTCCAACGACTGGATGCAGATGTGCACGCGGGACTACTCGGGCTACGAGATCGCGCTTTCCGGGTTTTTCGGCAGTGTGGGGATATGGCCGCATTACGCGGTGACGGCGGAGATGGAGCGCAAGACGCGCGAGGTGATGGAGTTGCTGGAGATTTCGCACCTGGCGGGGCGCAATACCAATGCAATGTCAAGCGGCGAGGCGCGCCGCATCCTGATCGCGCGGGCACTGGTGCACGATCCGCGGGCGCTGGTGCTGGACGAACCGACGACCAGCCTGGATCTGCGCGCTACATGGGAAGTGCGCGCAGTGCTGCGCAAACTGGCGGGCAACGGCATCAGCATCCTGATGGTGACGCACCACTTGCCGGACATCATTCCGGAGATGCGGCGCGTGGTGCTGATGCGCGAGGGCCGCGTGGTGCTAGATGGACTTAAGGAACGGGTATTGGAGGCGGGCGCGCTGAGCGGGCTGTTCGGCGTCCCAGTGGAAGTGCTGGAACGCGGCGGATGCTACCACGTGCTGTAGGACAGGCCTCCGAGCCTATCCTGAGGAGACCGGGAGGCCTGTTGTGATTGGCCTTCGGCCCGCGAAATCCCATGAAAAACTGGGATCATGGCAAAGGTGGGAGCGGTGAGGTCGTTTGGACAGTGGAGAAGTTGAGGTCGTCGGCCTGTTTGACCCTGGAGCATGCGCGCTCTGCG
>JANYAH010000190.1 GCA_025361425.1 Candidatus Solibacter sp.
TTACGAACTGCGGCCTCGCTCCTACAATCGAAACGATGCGCATCCTATGCGTAGAACGCCCCAATCGATTCGCAGATCAGGTCGATATCTTCGCCGGCGAGTTCCGAATGAATTGGCAAAGCCAGCGATTCTCCCGCCAGCCTCTCGCTCACCGGGAAATCGCCTGCCTTGTGCCCCAGATCGGCATAGCAGGGCTGCAAATGCAAAGGTAGCGGATAATACACTTCCGACCCGATACCCTGCTTTTTCAGGTGCGCCTGCAAACCGTCGCGCTGCTTGCACCGGATCACGAACTGGTTGTACACGTGACGCGTCTGATATGCCGCCGGCTGTGCGGGGATCACGGGAATTCGAAGCTTCGCCATCTGCCTGCGGTAGTGCGCCGCGTTTCGCTCCCGCCCCGCCGTCCAGCCATCCAGATAACGGAGTTTTACTCGCAGCACGGCGGCCTGCAGCGCATCCAGCCGCGAATTGACGCCGATCCACTGGTGGAAGTATTTCCCCGTGCGGCCGTGGACCCGCAGGGCCATCAGCTTCTCGGCCAGAGCTGCGTCGTCCGTCGTCATAATCCCGCCGTCGCCGTATCCGCCCAGGTTCTTACTCGGGAAAAAGCTCAAAGCGCCAATCTGTCCGATGCTCCCGGCCCGGCGGCCCTTGTACTCGGAACCAATCGACTGCGCGGCGTCTTCGATCACCATAATCCCGTGCTCGTTCGCCATCTTCATGATGGGGTCCATGTCGGCACAGCCGCCAAACAAGTGCACCGGAATGATCGCGCGAACCTTGGGATGCGCCGCCAGCACGCTTTCCATCAAGCTCACGTCCAGGTTGAACGTGTCCTCTTCGACGTCCACGAAAACCGGCACCGCGCCCACTCGCGAAATCGCTCCGGCCGTCGCGAAAAACGTATAGGGCGTGGTCAGCACCTCATCGCCCGCATGGATGTCGAGCGCCATCAAAGCCAGCATCAGTGCGTCTGAGCCGGAAGCGCACCCGATGGCATGCTTGGTTCCACTGTACGATGCGATCTCCGCTTCGAGTTGCTTTACGTCTTCGCCGAGGATGAACTTTTGCGCGTCCACCACTCGCACGATCTCCGCCAGGACCTCCTCACGGATTTGTTTATGCTGTGCCTGCAGGTCCAGCAAAGGGATCTTTTTTTCGCTCACTGTGTTCACGTATTCTTCTCCTCTATCGGTCGGCAGGCGTAACCTGTTCTCCGGACTTCGTATATTTCGCTCCGCACGCCTCGCACTTGCTGCGTCCTTCGGCGCCAAATTCCATGCCGATACCGCAGGCGCACATCCAGCCCCGCACCCGCGCGGGATTTCCGTAAACCAGTGCGTAATCCGGCACGTCGCGCGTCACTACGGAACCCGCCCCCACAAATGCGTACCGGCCGATCGTCGTCCCGCAAACTACCGTACAATTGGCGCCCAATGAGGCCCCTCGCCGAACCAGCGTGGTCTTGTATTCATCCTTCCTGGTCACATGGCTGCGCGGGTTCATCACGTTGGTAAAAACCATTGATGGCCCGCAGAAGACATCGTCCTCCAGAATGCACCCGGTATACACGGACACGTTGTTCTGGATCTTCACATTTCTGCCAATCACAACGTCGGGCGAGATCACCACGTTCTGGCCGATGTTGCAGCCGGCGCCGATACGCGAGTTCTTCATCACGTGCGAAAAGTGCCAGATTTTTGTGCCCGGCCCGATGGCGCACGGTTCATCGACGTAGCTCGATTCGTGCACGAAATAGTCTTTATCTTCCATTCTTCCCTCGCGGCGTCACCGCACAGCCACTGTCACTGTATTGCTTGGAGTCCCGTTGATAATCACCCGCACCAGCACCGCACCGGTCACGCCCGGCGGAATCGCCACATTGATCTGCCACAACCCGATGTAGCCCGGCGCCAGCCCGGAATATTTCACATCCCCGAAACCGCTGCCGCCGATAGCCACGCACATTGAGGGCTGGTTGTTCAGGCAGGTTGTCCCGCTCGAGGTCGGCACTGCCACCGTGTTTGACAAGGGCGCAGAGGGCGCCGCCGTCCCGTCGGTCACCGCGGGACTCACCTGCCCCTGTCCCGTACCGTAAAGCAGAATCGTCGATCCCGCCGGTGCCGGGTTCGACGCCGAATTCAGCGTCCCATTCTGGTTGACCACGGCCGCCTGCCCGGTCCCCGCCTGGTTCGCTGTGAAAATCCCCGGCGCGGCCGCCGATACCAGCAGACTCCCGCCCGCCACCAGCTCCCCGGTATCCGCCGTGCGCACCGCGATCCGCACTGCTCCAAGCGGTGTGTTCGAGGGCACCTGGAAGTTCACCTGGGTAGGACCGATGTAATAGATCGGCGCCTGCAGATCGTCGTTGATGACGAGCTGCCGATTGGCCGCGGTCTTCGGCCACGTGGCCGAAGACACCGTGGCCGTCTCGCCCGTCAGCCCGCCTCCGAACAGCGACGCCAGCGACCCCTGCGCCACCGGCACGCTGGCCTGGTACGTCGCCGCATTCACCACCGACGCAGCTTTGAGGAATTGCACCACCCGGTTGTTGCCCGCATCCCCCACATACAGCGTGTCCTGCCGGTCGATGTAAATCCCCACTGGCGAAGACAGCCCTTCGGGCGTTGCCAGCCCGTCCGGCGAATTGTAGTTCGCCGCCGCGCCGCTGCCCAACCGCTGCCCGACGACGCTCGTCGGCGTGCCGCCAGACAGCGCCAGAACCACCAGCGAGGGATAAATCAGCACCCGGTTGTTGCCATTGTCGGCGACATAGATACTGCCGCTGCTATCCACCCCCACACCGGTGGGCGCCTTCAAGTTCCCACCGCTGCCGCTCGCCGCCGTGTCGAAGCTCGCCTGTCCGATCACGAACGCCGCCGCCATGCCTGCGACGGGCGCGTTCTGTGTGTTGGGAAAAACCAGCACCCGGTTGGCCCCGGCATCCGCCACGTAGAGGTTGCCCGCCGGGTCCACCGCGAGCCCTTGCGGCGCCGCCAGCGTCTGCGCGGAAGCCTGCGTCGGACGCACCGCGGTCATCATGCCAGGCTGCCCGAACACCCGCACCGCCGCCGCTCCGTTCCCGGCTCCGGCCGGAAACTCCAGCACGCGATTGTTGCCGCTATCCGCCACGAAGAGATCCCCGTTCGGCCCCATCGCCACCCCAGCGGGACCATTCAGAGACGTCGCATTTACCGCCGCCGATAACGCGCTGGTGAAATCTGTCTGCCCGATCGCCGCATCCGGCGAGATTCGCCCACTCTGGTTCACCGGCCGCGGGTACCGCAGCACACGGTTGTTCCCCGAGTCCGCCACATACAGTGTCCCGTCATTCGGATTCACCGCAATTCCCTCCGGGGACGCAAGAGACGTCATCGAAGGGTTCGGGGATCCCTGCGTATCCACGTTTGCCACCGCGGTCCGCAGATTTGGCTGGCCGATCGCAAAATCCGCTGGATCGCCGTTGCGGAAGCGCACCGAGTCCTTCCACACCAGTACGCGGTTGTTCCCGGTGTCGGAAACATACAGCGCGAACGGCGGCGATGAGTAGTCAATCGCCATATGGTACGGAAAGTTGATGCTCGCCGGCTTGATCTGGTTGGCACCGTTCGATACGAAATCGCTCTGCCCCCACACGCGGTTTGCCGATTTTCCGCTGGGCGCAAACTCGAGCACCCGGTTGTTCGCGGTATCGGCCACGATCACGTTGCCGTTCTGGTCCACCTTCACATCGGCCGGCCCCGATAGCGAATTAGGCGATGCCTGCGGGAACGCTCCTGTATTAGCCGACGTGGTGGCGAAGTCAGATTGCCCGAGCACACTCTTGGCGGCGCCCCCCACTGTGGTTCCCGTCGAAAAAACCAGCACCCGGTTGTCCGCTGGCGCCGAGACGTACAGGTTGCCGCTGCCATCTGTGGAAAGACCGCCGGGCACCGTGATGGTTGAGCTCGATGCCTGTTGCGGAGCGCCGCGCGCGCCGAAGTTGCTTTGCCCCCATACCCCGCTCGCTGTGGGGTTCCCGCCCAACGGTCCCACCGGCGCGGCAAACCTCAGCACACGCGAGTTCCTGCCGTCGGACACATACAGATTGCTCTGCGCATCGAAAACCAGCGCCGTAGGCGTGTCGAAGCCCGAGCCGGAAACCTGCCCGCCCGCGTTGGCGCTGTTACTGAAAAAATCTCTCTGCCCAATCACGGTGTCCGCGGCGGCCGGTGTCTGGCTATTCAATACCGCCGCGCTAAATCGGACGACGCGATGGTTCCCGCCGTCCGCGACCCATAGGTTGCCCGCCGCATCGAAGGTTACGGCACGAGGCTGGTTCAGCGAAGTGCTGGAAGGGGTGGTCGCCGCGCGGTTGCTGAAATTTGGCTGCCCATAAACCGCATCGGGTTCAATCCGGCTTGGGTTCGCAAACGGAGACAGAAATCGAACCACACGGTTGTTGTTGAAATCCGCCACATACAAGTTGCCGTTGAGCGGATCTATCGCCAGGCCCAGGGGAGCGTTGAAGCCCTTGGCGCCGATCCCCAACAGGTTCGAATATTGCGGCCCTGGCTGTCCCAGCACCACGGCCGGGGCGTCGCCGATCTGGTACGAAGCTACATCGGTCCACGCCAGCACGCGCGCATTGCGCGTATCCGCTATGTAGAGGTGCGTCTGGCCGCCGCGGGCATCCAGCGCAATGCCGGAGGGCTGGTACAATTCCACCCCCTGCACCAGGTTGACTCCGTTCTGCCGGAGGTCTGGCTGCCCCAGCACACGATAAGCCGAGGCCGACAGTTGGGCGTAGATGGCGCCGCTCGACACCACCGCAACAAGAAACGCTTTCCAGAGTGTGCCCATGTGATTAGTGGTTGGGCACCACGATGGTGTCGCCGGGCAGCAACTGGAGGTTCAGTTCCATGTGCTCCCCTCTCAACACCGCATCGTAATTGAACGGGAGCTTATATTGCCTCCCGTTTTCATTGCGCAGCACATAGATCTTCTTTCGCTTCGCATAATCAGTCAGCCCGCCAGCCTCGCTGATCCCCTGCATGATTGTCATCCGGTACGTATACGCGAGGGGGCCTTCCTTTTTGACTCCACCGCCGGCGAAGAAAACTTTCTTGCTGTTGATCTGGCTCACGATCACAGTTACATCCGCCGCCCGGATCTGCTTGGAGAGCAGTTCGGTGATATTGCTTTCTGCCTCGGCAGGCGTCAACCCCGATACCGAAATATCCTTGATTAGCGGCATCGTAATTTTGCCGTCCGGACGGACTACAACGCTACCAACACTGGCGCTGGGCTCTCCCCAAACACTGATCTGAAGAACATCTCCCTCTCCGATCCGATAGTCGTCGGGCACGCCTCTGCTTACCACCGCGGTCCTCACGTCTCCCGCACTTTCGGTCTTACTTCCCGGTGTGAGTGGCGTGGGCGTGGAGTTCGCCGGTCGCACTTCCGATGCCGGCTCCGACGGGGCCTGGGTGGGCGCAGTGGTTACCACGGTCGGCGCCGCTGTCATGTCGGGCCGTGCCGCCGCTTTCGGTCCGTCCTTTTGGGCGGGTCGCTCAGCCCCAGCCGGCTTCGCGGGCACCTGCTCCTGCTCGCCGGGCATCTGAAGGGCGCTGAAAACCAGAAGAAAGCCAACTAAAACTAATCTAAACATAAGAGTTGCTCTGAATCCCTGTGTCTATTCATTCCTCGAGAGATCTCTCATCTGCACGTTCGGGACCAACGCTAACAACCGTCAATGCTTTCAGACTCCCCCCGCAACGCCTGAGTCCCACGTGTTACCTTCGAGGTCGCCATCGGCACGGAAAAACAATAGGAAGTATTCTGAATTTTTAGCAAGCTATTTCGTTCTACCGTTCTTCCGTAGTTTAGCGCAGGCACTTCCCATGTTCCCTTTTAAAATCAAAGGCCGGCTTTCTAACCGTCGCCTCACTCTAAGACGTCCCTCCGACTCACGGCCTGTGCTTTGCCGCAGCGCGGATCGCTTGAACTCTTCGGGAAAAGAAGTTGGACGGGTTTCCCACGGTTGGGGCACACCCAACAGACCCAGCTCGCGGCCGCAATTGCCGGGATCCTCTTTTTTCGAGGGTGCTTGGCATATGCGGCGGGCAAATTGCTCTAGGAATTTGGGGATACCCCGTGGGTGTACATTAATATGAACGAGACGCAATGAAAACATATTTTAGATGTGGCGTGAAGTCGCTCTGCATCGGGCTTTCTTTCGTGATCGCTTTTCCGCCGCTACACGCGCAAACGGTCCCCACGGAACTCAACATCGTCGTCGTCGAAGGCGAAGGCGCCACTAATAACGTCCGCCAGCGCACGGCGCGCGCGCCCGTCGTCCGTGTCGAGGACCAGAACCATAAGCCTGTCGCCGGCGTCGCCGTGGTCTTTACGCTGCCTACCGAGGGCGCTACCGGAGTGTTCGCTAATGGTGCAAAGAGCCTCACGGTGCTAACCGATAGCCAGGGCAGTGCGGTCGCCCAAGGCCTCCGATTGAACCAGGTTGCCGGCAAAGTGCCCATTCACGTGAACGCTTCTTATCGTGGGTTGACCGCAAGGGCATCCATCACCCAGTCCTCGGTTCTACCCCCCGGCGCCAAGGCTAGTTCCGGCGGTGGTCACGGAGCATTGATTGCCGTCCTCGTCGTTCTCGGCGCGGCGGCCGCTGGTGGCGGTGCCTATTTCGCCACCCACAAAAGTAGCAGTAGCCCAGGCACTGGGGTTGTGAATCCACCACCCGCCGCGCCAATCGGTATCACCCCTGGCACGGGCACCATTGCCGGAGGCCACTGACCAATGAGCCCAATGCGTTTACTTAATCTTTCGTTTCTGGTTGCGTTTTCCCTCCTCCCTGCCGCCGCGCAGCAGGGTGACCTTGCCACTCCAGGTCTGGGACTTGCCTACGATTCGCGCGGGGGCACCATCCGGACGATTCGCGGCATTCCGGGTGCCGCGATTCTCGGAGATGCGGTGGCTGCTGGTTCCCCGCTGGCGGCAGCCATCATTTCGCCGCGACAAGATCTGGCACTGGTAGTATCGGCCGCGGATCCCCAACTACGCCTCATTCGCTTCCGCGGCGACAATCCTGACGCGCTTCCCATCAGTGGCGCCATGGATTCGCCAGACCGGATCGTTTTCAGCCCCGCGGGCCGCGCGGCGCTGCTGTTCCGCAACAATCCCAGCCAGCTACAGGTCTTGACTGGGCTTGACGATTCACCTTCCATCGAGGATTTGCCCGTGTCCTCGCCGATGGCCGCCATGGCTGTCAGCGACGATGGCCAAGCCATTTTACTCGCCTCCGGCACCGACAATGCCGGCCCGGTTTGGCTGTTCACCGGCGGGAAAGCCACGCAACTGCCTTTGCCGGGCTCGATTGCCGCGGCGTCATTCCGCCGCAACAACCTTGACCTCGCCGCGGTTACGCGCACCGGCGAGGTTTACATCGTGCGCCACGCCGGATCCGGCAACTACATCCGCCAAATTTACCCCGCCGACACCCAGACCGCCGATCCGGTTGCCGTCCAATTCTCGCCCGATGGCGCCTACGTCTACACGGCGAATTCTCGCGGCATGCTTGCCGTGATCGATCTCCAAACCGGCTTGGCCACCGCCATTTCCTGCCGGTGTACCCCCACCGGCCTCGAACCGCTGGCCATCGGCTCCATCTTCCGCCTCACCGAAATCTCAAGTCGTCCTGTGCTGCTCTTCGATGGCTCCACGCCCGATCCCCGGGTCTGGTTCGTGCCGCCCGACCTGCCCCCAGCCGACTCGCAAAGGAGCGATCGATGACCGCTCTCCGCTCTCTACGCGCGCTACTCGGCTTGAGCCTCCTGGCGACGGTGCTGCCGGCGCAGAGCCCGCTGACGATCCTCAACAACAGCTTCCAGACAGGTACGGTCGGGCTGTCGTACGCGCAGCCACTTAGCGCCACAGGCGGAACCCAGCCCTATACGTGGTCGTTAGCCGGCCAGCTTCCACTTGGCTTGCTGGTCAACCCCTCCGGCACCATCAGCGGTACTCCCAGTTCCGCCGGAACTTACGCTTTCACGCTGACCGTGGTGGACGCCCGTCAGACCTCGGTCTCCAAGGGCCTATCGATCGGCATCACTGGCCCCTCTACCGCCCCTCTGACCGTCACCACGACCACGCTGCCTTCCGGTACCGTCGGTCAAAGTTACAAGCAATTCTTGGCCGCTACCGGGGGCACGCCGCCGTACCAATGGGCCATCGACGCTAGCTTCCCTACATTCCTCACACTGGATGCGGCCACCGGCGCGGTGTCGGGCACACCCACCGCCGCCGCAACGTACCGCTTCTCCGTTCAGGCGACCGACTCCGCGAAAACTTCCTCGATCGGCACTATAACCGTGACGATCAACAATGCGCCGCTCACTATCACCACACTCGCGCCGATCTTTAGCGGCACGGTGGGTACGCCCTACGTCCAGACGTTCCGCGCATCCGGCGGCAATCCGCCGTATGCCTGGGCGATCGTCTCGGGAAACTCCGGCGGCTTGATTCTCGATCCCGTCACGGGCAATCTCCAGGGAACACCGCAAACCGCCGGCGCCTTCAATTTCACCACCCAGGCTACCGATCGGTCGGGTGCGACGGCGGCGCAATCGTTTTCGCTCGTCATCAGCCTACCTGCATTGACGGTCACCGTGGCTTCGTCATTGCCGGCCGGTACCGTCGGTGTCCTCTACAATCAAAAGCTCCCGGTAGTTGCCAGTGGCGGCACGCCGCCCTACACGTGGTCCCTGATCGCTGGAGCGGTTCCGGGCCTGACCTTTGATCCCGCAAGCCTGACACTTAGCGGTAAACCGTCTACAGCCGGACCGTTCAACTTCACCGTTCAGGCCAGCGATTCAGCCAACCTCACGGCAACCAGGTCGCTCGGCCTGACCGTGAACCCGGCACTCCTTTCCATCACCACCGCCCGGCAGTTACCGGATGCCCGGTTAAACCAACCGTATACGCAATTGATCGCCGCTTCCGGAGGCCAGCCGCCCTATCGGTGGTCCACCAGCGGTCTGCCGGCTGGACTCACCATCAATTCCGCCACAGGCCAGATCACCGGCACACCCACAGCAGCCGGAAGCTTCGGCATTGCCATCACCGTCCAAGACAGCGTGCTGGCGCCCATTTCCGACCGGTTCACCCTCGCGGTGAATCTGCCGTCGGGACCCGGGGCGACCATCTCCGGCTTGCCCAGCACCGCCGCGCCGGCCCAACAGTACACTTTGCAGGTGGAAATCAACGCAGCCTACCCCGCTCCAATCAACGGCCAGGCTATTCTCAGTTTCTCTCCGGATACGGGACCAGCCGACCGCACCATTCAATTTTCCACCGGCGGCACAACCGCCACTTTCGACATTCCCACCGGCAGCACCACCGCCAGTGTGCCGCTCGCTATCCAGACCGGGACAGTTTCCGGCACCATCTCCCTATCGCTGCGCCTCGAAGCCGGCGGCATCGATATCACCCCCAGCCCGGCGCCTGCGATTACGGCCCAAGTGGCGCGGGCCGCTCCGGTCATCCGGAACGTTCAAGTGAATCGAAATGGGAATACGATCAACGTCGTGGTAACCGGTTTCTCCACGGCGCGTGAGGTCACCCAAGCAGTTTTCGCGTTTAACGCGGCCTCGGGCCAAACCCTCCAGGCCTCGGCATCTTCCATCACGGTGGATGCCAGCAGCCTCTTCGGGAACTGGTTCTTGGATCCATCTAACAGCCAGTTTGGCAGCGTCTTCATCTTCACGCAGCCATTTACCGTCCAAGGCGACGCCACCGCCGTCATTCCGGTATCGGTATCGCTCACCAACCGCACAGGCTCGGCTACCGCGAAGATCGCCCAGTGACGTAATCCTTCAGGGCTGGCGGGATGCTGAGCCTACTGAGTCCTACTGGGCTCTTTCGGTTTGGACCTAGTTGAAGTGGTAATCCTCAATCTGGCATGCCAAGCCAAATGTACCGTCCGCCCCCTGGGGTTCCACCCGCATCACTAGAACCTTGCATTCGAGTCTTTGTTCCAAATGCTTTCCATTTGGATCATGAGTTGGGATTTTGAGCGTGCAGAGCAGCCGCTCCCCAGGCGTGAAGGAGACCTCGGTAACGCAGGAGAATCCACTGCTGCTCAACTCCCGGGTGAGGCTTTCCACCGCGTCCGCCCCCTGGTTCGGGAACAACAAGACGGACCAATGCAACTGGTTACGTGCTCTTCTCCGGCGCTCGGATGGAAGCGAATTTTCCAGTTGAGCAGCCTTGTTCAGGCCACCGTAGACTGCAAATCGTTCCATAGGGTTGGCGGACATAAATTTCAGTACTATGCTCACGTGCACTTTCGCTGCCATCCTCGGTAGAACTTTTGCGTCAGCCAGTTGTTTGAAGATCCAATAACTTGCAACAAGTCTCAAAGTTTTTCCGTAGTACGCCCAGATTTATCTTCGTGTGCCGAAAACTAGTACTTTCACCAAAATCCTGATGGTACTGGACACTTGGGATGCCTTGACTGTTCCTCCATCTACGCTTATGCTGTGACGTATGCTGTGTAATCCTCTTTAACGGGGGGGGGGCCAAAACATGATCCGTTCCTTTTGTATTTGATTGCAACTTTAGATGGCTGCCTGAATCTAAAGCTTTTGAACTAAAGATCCGGTAAATGTACGTAAAACTAGTTTCTCAAGATCCCGAATTGTACAAGCTTTGCAGGGAGAGCCTTGCCGAAATCCCTGGCCGCAATTGGAATATCTCCGCGATTGCCAGCCAGGCAGACGACGACGGCTCCGACCTTTGGCTGTGGGACTATCACCCCGCCATGGTGTTGCCGGAGTTCTGCACGCACAGCCCCTCCAAGCATCTGTTTCTGGTTCATCGCAAGGATCTGGCCGGCTTTCGCGGCCGCGTTTCCGCCGAGACCCATATTCTGCTGAAGCCCGTTACCCGCGCCACGCTGGCAGCGTTTCTAGGGCTCGCCGTTTCGGCCCACGACGATCGCACCTCCATTGCCAATTCGCTTCGCGCCGACCGCGACGAGATTCTGCAGTGCCTCATCCAGACCAATCTGAAACTGCAGGAGTACGATCAGGACCGTACGACCTTCCTCGCCCGCGCCGTTCACGATTTTCGCGCCCCGCTCACCGCGATCAGCGGGTATTGCGGCCTCCTCCTCGGTGAGCCACTGGGCCCCTTGACGGAAAACCAGCGGGAAGTCCTGCGCCGCATGCAGCACAGCACCAAGCGACTCTCACGCATGGCCGGCGCCATGTTCCAGTTGAGCGTCGGGCGCCACGTGAAGCTGCGGCCGGACCTGCAACGCGGCGATATCCGGGAGTGCCTCGGACAGGCGCTGCACGAGATTACGCCATTTGCCGACGATAAGGCGATTGCCATTACAGCCGACCTCGGCCCCTGCGATCATCCCCTCTATTTCGAGGCGGGCCAGATTGAACAGGTTCTCATAAACGTCCTGGACAACGCCTGTAAGTTCGCGCCCAGGGCCGGCACCATCGAACTTCGTGGGTATCCTTACTTTTGGGATCGCCGCGCAACCAAATCGTCTCTTCCACTAGCGGCGGAGCGGCGGCATCGCACGGTTCCGGAACCAAACACATACCGCATCGATATCCGCGATTCCGGTAGTGCCATTCCGGCCGAGCATATCGACCACATCTTTGAGGAATACACATCGTATGCGGGCCGCGACCGCTCCGGAGGGGGTCTCGGCCTGGCCATCAGCAGAATGATTATCACTCAGCACGACGGTCGTGTCTGGGCGGAAAATACCGAATTGGGGCCGATGTTTTCCATAGTGCTCCCCGTGCACAGGTCGGGGGCTATTCATACGGTGGAGCAAGTACAAAAAACAGCTTGAGCTGGGGAGCGGAAAGAGGGAACTCACATGCAGACTGCACACAATGGGCGAACGATATTGGTTGGTGAGGATGAAATGGAGGTTCGAGGGTACCTCGAAATGGCTCTGAAGTGTTTGGGCTATTCAGTCGAGCTGGCCCAGGACGGTGATGAGGTCCTATCGTGCCTGCAATCTTCCAGGTCCGATATTGCCGCCGTACTGCTGGATATCATGATGCCCAACCGCGACGGCATCGATACCCTGCGTGAAATCCGTCGCATCCATCCCGGCCTTCCGGTGATTATCGTTTCGGGGGCTTCTTCCACCTTGAACGTCGTCACCGCGATGAAAACCGGCGCCACGGACTTCCTCTGCAAGCCCGTCGCTCACGACGAGTTGCGCAAGGCCGTGACCCGTGCGCTGGAGATCAGAGGGGCGGAGTTCGTTCCACCCTCGCGGACCACCGCCCCGGCCACCAGGACATTCGTCGGCCGGAATGTCCGCATGAAAGAGATTCAAGCGCTGGTGGGCCAGATCGGCTGGTCCGAGGCTCCGGTCCTGATCCAGGGCGAAACCGGCACGGGCAAAGAGGTGATCGCCCGCGAACTGCACGCCCAATCGCCCCGCGGCAACAAACTCTTCCTTAAGCTCAATTGCGCGGCCCTGCCCTCCGAACTGGTCGAAAGCGAGCTCTTCGGTTACGAGCGCGGCGCGTTCACCGGTGCGTTCCAAAAGAAGGCCGGCATGTTTGAGATGGCCGACGGCGGCACCATGCTGCTCGACGAGATCGGCGACATGGACGTGCGGCTTCAGGCGAAACTGCTCCAGGTGCTCCAGGACCATGAGTTCCAGCGCATTGGCGGCAAAGAAACCATTAAGGTGGACGTGCGCGTCATGGCAGCCACTCACCGCGACCTTGAGCAGGCGATTGCAGACCGCACCTTCCGTGAAGACCTGTACTACCGGCTCAACGTCATCAATCTGGTCCTCCCGCCGCTGCGCGAGCGCGCCGAAGACATCGTGCCCATGGCCGAGTTCCTCATAAAGAAACACGCCGTGGCTGGTATTCCAACGCCCATCATGAGCACCGAGCTCAAACACGCCATGATGATGTATCATTGGCCAGGCAACGTCCGCGAACTGGAGAATTGGGTGCGCAAGTTTCTCGTGCTCCAGGATGCGGATCTGCTGGCTCGCGAGTTGCACGCCAAAGCGACCCGCAAGTCGCTGCGGCCCGCCACTCACGGCGAGGTTCAGGCCGCGCCTGCCGCGCAGTCCGGGGAGGCGCCTATTCTGGAGCAGGTAACTCAGGCCAAGCACTTGGCCGAGACGGACGTCATCCTGGCCGCTTTGAATTCCACCCGCTGGAATCGGAAACAGGCCGCCGCATTGCTGAAAATCGACTACAAGGCGCTGCTCTACAAGATGAAAAAGCTTGGTGTCGAGGATAAGCCCGTGCGCTACGCCGCAGCCTCGCACGTACCCACCAAAGCGGTCATGACTGCCACCGGCGGCTGACTTGCTTTGGAGTCCGTCGACCTTGCAACCCGCTGAAGGGCGGGCCGGGGCTTGTGCCCATACCCTTGAGCCAGAAGCTTCTGAGCGGTAAGCGCTCCGGCCCGATCCGCGACCGTTAGTACCCACGTCGCTGTATTCTGCCAATTTCTGGCAGGATATTTTCGCGCCTGCCATTCGCGGTCCCTCTCAAAGTAATTCCTACACTGTTTCCCTTTTGGCTTGAACGTTTGACCGATGATTCTCCTCATCTATAGTGTAACTATTTGATAACAAACCAGAACCAATCTGGCGTTTCGATTGCTTAACCAAGAGGGTAGCCTTTGTTTCGTAGGTGTAAACTTGTGAAAACAGTCCTCCTGGTTGACGACGATTTAGGGTTTGCTTTCTGGCTCGGACAGGCGCTGGACCGGGCAGGTTATGAAACCTGGCCTGCCCTCAGCGTTCAAGCCGCCGAATCCCTGCTCGCCGAAGTAAGACTCGCGGTTGACCTCCTGGTGATCAAAGCTTCGCTACCCCAGGCACCCGCGTTCGCTAATCACTTAGGCCGTGCAAGAACGGATTTCAAAGTGATCGCCGTCTATGAAGGGCCGGATGATGTTGTCGAACCCTTCCCCGATGCCAGCTCCGTGCACCAAAAACCTCAAACTATAGATGACGTAGCGAAGACTGAATGGGTTCAGCTCGTCACAGGCGTCCTGGCGGTCCAAGTGGGGGGAACGGTGAAGAGTCTTGCGAATAGGTGAATTGGCGAATTTGGGCGGTGCCTTTTAGTATTCGTCGAGTGGGTTGAAAACATCTGCGGCCCAGTCGTAAAAGGCGGGCGAAGTCAAATATCGAAGAGCGGCACCGAAAAGGATGGCGAAGAAGAGGAAACGCCTCACTCCCGCCTCACCGTTCTCGGCAGGATCGCGCCGATCCGGCAATAAATCGAGAGTGGCCGTGTCCGAGGGGACCGCGACCAAGGCCGGCCGAATTTCGTATGCCTCTGCGTGTGAGACCAAATCCGTGCTGAAAGAAAGGAATTCGCCGCCCGATACGAACAACGAGGGGTCAACCAACCGGTCTGGCGCCACGGCATGACTGGCCTGGAGGGTATCCGCATTCACCGGAAGCGCACAGCCGAGAATCGTCAAGGCGCATGCCAAGACCCAACTTGTTTTCCCGACACGGCTTCGGAGACGCTTTCGCACATCTCTCAGGATTGCAATTTCAGGACCAAACGCTCGCATTAGGACAACAAACACTCCGGGACCCACCAGCGCAAAGCGCACGGCGCCTAACAGAGAGTCTGCTCCGCGGACCTGAGACGCCGCTATCCATGAATCACCGGAAAAAATCTAGGAATTGTTCTCGATCTTTAGCAATCTGCGACATGCCCGCTCTTGGCGGATCAACGCGTCCGCACTTCACTCCTGGGGCTCAGGGCCGCCGGCGTGCGAACGGCGCGCGCCGAGTTTGGAGATCGTGCCGTGGCTGCGGCATCGCTCAGCCGCGTCACCTGGCCAACAGCGTCACTGTGGAGTGAGTGGTTCGCTGGCTCTGCGATACTTATCGCGGAAGACGGTGACCCGCACCCGCCGCTTCTCCGCGGAGAACACGAAGAACGGGCTCGTGCCACCATCCTGCATCTCCAACCCGTTCTTCAGATTGCCGATGAGTTGCCGCGCCACTTCCCCGGAACAGATGAAGTGGCTCTCTTCAGGGACTGGCACGGGCCGGTCGTTTTGCCAGGAGTATTTGAGTTGCACCTCTTGGCCGTCTTCCGCCCGCCACACCCCGTCGATGGACCTGAAGACCCGGACGTCGTCGTCTCCGGCGATCACCAGTCTCAACACCGGTTCCGCCAAAGAGAGGATGAGGGCTTCGACCTCAGTCCCATCAGCGTACAGGATCGTCATACCAATGGATTGTGGAGTATGACGGCCACATACTCAAGTACTTCAAGTACCGTTTTGCGCGTGAAGAGATCCAGGACTTCCGCCCGCGGCCAAAACGCCTTGAGATCGGGCGCTTCTTTCCGGGTCTGGCCGGCCTCTTTCGCCCGGTGGGCGCCGACTTGCGATAAGCTATCCATGAGTATGGAGGGTAATCTGATCGGCCTGTGGTTATTGGCCAAAGGCCTGATAGCTGGTTTGGCGATTGCTGTACCGGTCGGGCCGGTGAACGTGCTGTGCGTCTCGCGCACGCTCCGCAATGGACGCCTTTCCGGTCTGATCTCGGGCTTCGGGGCAGCCACGGCGGACATGCTGTACGGCGCCATCGCGGGCTTCAGCATCACCTTCCTCATCCAATTCCTGAAACGCGAGGAGTTCTGGATCCGCGTGTTTGGCGGCCTGCTTCTGGTGGCCATCGGCGTCATGTACTTTCGCAAGCCGGTGCAGGCGGCCAATCTGCCCGGCGAAGACGGCACGGCGGGTGCCGACTTCTCTTCGACGTTGTTGCTCACCCTGACGAATCCCACCACCGTCCTCTCGTTTCTGGCAGTGCTCGCCGGCCTCGGGATGGGCGAGCATCGCGAATGGTGGCTCACCTTCCTGCTGGTGGGCGGCATCTTCTGCGGGTCAATGCTTTGGTGGGTGATTCTGGTGCTGATGGTCAACCGGTTCCGCGACCGTTTCGACCAGCACGCCATCGGCTGGATGAACCGGATCGCCGGCCTCGCCATCGGCGGCTTCGGGATTGTGACGTTTGTGATCGGCCTCAAGCATGGACGCTAAGCACGAAAAGGAGAAAATATGACACGCCCACTGGTTCTGATTCACGGCTATTCCGCCGAAGGCAAGGATTTCGAGAATCTCAAGCAGGCGCTGGTCTCCCGCGGTATCGAGTCCAAAGATATCGATATCTGCAATTACATTTCGTTGAACAACGAAATCACCATTAAGGACATCGCCGAAGGTCTGGATCGAGCCTTCCGCATGCACCAGGTGTTCGGCAACGAAACTCAGGAATTCGATGCCATTGTGCATTCCACCGGAATGCTGGTGCTGCGTGCCTGGCTAGCCAACGCGGGCCCTCCGGCGACCAATCCGCGGCTCAAGCGCCTCAAGCATTTGATTGGCGTGGCGCCGGCCACGTGGGGCTCCCCGCAGGCGCACAAAGGCCGCACCTGGCTGGGCGCCATGGTGAAAGGCAATCGCCACCTCGGCCCTGATTTCCTGAACGCCGGCGATCGCGTGCTGGAAGGCCTCGAGCTGGGTAGCAAATTTACGTGGGACCTGGCGCATCTCGACCTGCTCGGCGCCGAACCCTTCTACGACCAAGGCGCCAGCAGCCCCTACGTGGCCGTCTTCATCGGCAATTCGCCCTATGAGGGCCTGGCCAGCGTGGCCAATGATCCCGGTACAGACGGCACCGTGCGTTGGTCCGGCTGCAGCCTCAACGCCCGCAAGATCACCATCGACCTGACGCGGATTCCGCTAGCCGGCGCCAGCCGCATCACCATAACCCCCTGGGCCGATCACCGCCTGGACATCCCCATGATCGCCGTGGATGGGCGCAATCATGGCTCCCTGATTAGCGAGCCCGAGCCTGGGATGGTCGCTCTGGTGGCCGACTTCCTCAAAGTGGGCGACCCGGGCGGCGAAGCGCACGATGCCTGGCTGGCGCGCGCGCGGACTTATAGCCAGGCGGGGCTGCCGAAGATGAAGGTGAATCCGGGCGCCGAAGGCGCCGGCCTGGAAGGCGACGTGAAGAAGTTCTTCGGCCACATTTTCGGCCACAGCGCCGCCACGCAGTTGGATGGCTGGCAGCAGTTCGTCGTCTTCGCCTGCGATGAACGCGGCGACGGCATTTCCGACTACGTGATTGAGGTGCTCACCCAGCAGCCGGACGGCGAGTGGGTTCCGTTCCACGAGATGTCCACCGACGTCCACGCCTATGGCCCGGACGCCAGCTACCGCTGCTTCCACGTTCGCCTGCCGGCGGGCCTCTCCGGAGGCGGCGTCAAACTGCGCGCTCGCATCAACGCGTCCACCGGCACGGAACTCCTGGCCTATCAGGGATACGGCAGCGAGGCCAAGCAACTCGGAGCCACGGCCGAACCGGTGGAAATTGACTTGGACGACCTGGGCGAAGGCAACGGATCGATGTTCTGCCCCTTCACCACCACCCTGATCCAGATCGTGCTGAATCGCGAGCCCCTGCCCCTGGACAAGGTCAGTCGCCTGCTGACGTTCCTGGACAATTGACGCGGGACAGGCGATCGCCTTTTGCCGGTCCGTTCATGCCGGATATACTCTCATGCAGCCGAGCGCCGGCGGAAAGACGCCGAGCCCGGACAAACCGAGGCAGGGAAGGGCAGTCATGCCCGCTCCTTCAACTTGTCCAGGAAGTGAAACAGTGCCACG
The DNA here is from genome assembly GCA_025361425.1 of Candidatus Solibacter sp. Taxonomy (GTDB): domain Bacteria; phylum Acidobacteriota; class Terriglobia; order Bryobacterales; family Bryobacteraceae; genus Solibacter. The sequence goes on from JANYAH010000190.1 coordinate 17,722, forward strand.
CCGACCACCGCATTGAGTGCGGCCAGCACGACGGTGCGCGGCCAGTCGAAGCTCATCTGCTGGCCCAGCAGCGCGCGCGACATCACCCAGTAAAGGAATTGGTGAAACAGGTAGAAGAAGAACCCCAGCAGCAGGCGGATTAATGTGTGCTCGACGTCCAGGCGCACGCCGACGGACGCGGCGAAGTATCCCACCAGGGTTTTCACGATGCCGAACATGCCCAGCGGATTTTTGGAAAGCGAATCCTGCGCCAGGCCGACCAGCGCGCCCACCATGAGCCCGTTGATCTGGTTGCGTCGCATGATGGCGAAATAGACCACCACCAACAGCGGCATTTCCAGAAAACTCAGGAACGGGAAAAACAGGGGGACGTAGATCTGGAACAGGATGGCCGCCAACGGCACTACCAGAAATACCCACTTACGAAACCGGGAAACTTGGCCTTCGCGCTGGCTGCTGAGGAGGATGCGCTCGCCTGAGTAGGTCATCGGGGAAGCTGCCCTCCGGGTGGTGTGTCGGCGGATGGATTCAAGCGCCGCGCGGCATAGAGAAGATTGTTGCCTGGCGTGCCCGCGGGAGAAGGTGCACCCCGGGCAGGCGCCGACGCTTGGCCCCCGGTTCCGTTTTTCGCGGGTGTGGCGGCAGGCGCAGCGGGCGATGCGCCCGGCAAGGGTGGGTTCTTTCCGGCTCCCGGCCCCTGGCCCCTTCCAGCCTTCGGTGGCCCGGCGGCAGGCGTAGCGGGCGATGCGTCCGGCAAGAATGGATTCTTTCCAGCCGCCGGATTCCGCGGCGCGCCGGCGGGCGGAGACGGGCTCCTGACAGGCCCGGTTCCGGCTCCCGGCCCCTGGCCCCTTCCAGCCTGCGGTGGCCCGGCGGCGGGCGTAGCG
>JANYAH010000212.1 GCA_025361425.1 Candidatus Solibacter sp.
CGCGCCGAGGAAGTCACTATCCATCAGGTGGAAAAGGAGCATGAGGCGTTGGTGCAGCAGGCCGAAATCAAGCGCCGCGAATTCGAACTGACCGCCACCGTGCTCAGGCAGGCGGAGTACGAAAAACAGCGCATTGAGACCCTCGCCGAAGCCGAGAAGAACCGCACCATCATGGAAGCCGACGGTCGCGCCGCCAGCATCCGCGCGCAGGGCGAGGCGGAAGCCGAGATCATTTTTAAGAAGGGCGAAGCCGAAGCCAAGGCCATGAACGTCAAAGCCGAGGCCTATCAGCAGTTCAACCAGGCGGCCATCCTCGACAAGTTGATCACCGGTCTGCCGGAAATTGTCCGCGCGCTGGCTGCGCCCCTGGCCAACATCGATAAGATCACGATTGTGTCCACCGGCAGCGGACCAACCGCGGGTATGCACAAAATCACAGGCGACATCACGGAGATGGCGGCGCAAATCCCCGCCCTGTTCGAAACCCTCTCCGGCATGCCGTTCCACGAGCTGTTTGCGAAGGTGCGGACAATCGCCGACACAGCACCCAAACCGGATGACCAGGCGAAGAACACAGGCGAGACGCAGTAGGCAATAAGGAGTATGACAATGGCACTTTTGGAACGGGTAGCAACACTGGTACGGGCCAATCTGAACGATCTTGTGGATAAGGCGGAAGACCCGGAAAAAATGATTAAGCAGGTGATTCTCGATATGCGGAATCAGTTGCTCCAAGTCAAAACGCAGGTGGCGATTTCCATCGCCGATCAGCACGTTCTGGAGAAGAAACTTGTGGAAGCCGAGGAGAACGAGCGGCAGTGGATGCACCGCGCGGAACTCGCCCTCGATAAGAAGGACGATGCCCTGGCACGCGCCGCCGTGGAGCGCAGCATGAGCTACCGGACCACCGCCGCCAGTTTCCGCCAGCAGGTGGAAGATCAAAGGTCGCAGGTGGATAACCTGAAGTCGGCGCTCCTCCGCTTGCAGCAGAAGATGGCGGAGGCGGAATCGAAGAGCGACATGCTGCTGGCCCAACACCGCCGCGCCCGCGCCCTCGGCAAGGCCACGGAAGCCAGTAACGCCATGGGTGACAGCGCAAATGCGGCGGCGTTCGACCGTATGAAGAGTAAGGTGCGCCGCCACGAAGCCACCGCAGAGGCGCACGCCGACCTGGGCAGCAGTGATGACGTGAACGCGAAGTTCGCGGCTATGGAAAAGCAGGAAGAGATCGATCGCCTGTTGAACGAGATGAAGTCCAAGCGCAATGCCTAACCTCGGGCGGGGTTCTCCCCCGCCCTCCCTTTTCAAACATATGAAGCACAGATCAAAGGTCGAAGTGTGGCTGTTCGCCGCCATCCTGTACGTAGTGGCGGTCCTGGCGGCAGGCGGCAATCGCTGGATCGGCGCCCCGGTGCTGCTGGTCCTGTTGCTGACCGCGCTGCCTCAGGAATATGTCACGGCGCCGGAGGCCTTGCGCGTGCGCGCCGGGCTCACCCGGTGGGCCATCCCGTACGCCGCCATCACTTTCGTCGGAGAGAGCTCCCTCGGACCGCTGCTGGGCAAGCGCGTAGCCGTGCGCATCGGGCGCGATTCCGAAATCTTCCTGGCCCCGGATGATCCGGGCGCCTTCTTCGCCGAAGTCGCCGCGCACGCTCCACACCTGGTGCGGCGGGGGGCCGCTCTGGTGGCCGCGTAAAGAGCCGAATCTAAAACGGCATGCCCGGTAGCGGCGCCTGCACCGGGGTGAGCTTGCCCCAGTTCTGATCCTTCGCCGATTTCATATCCTTGATCAACTGCTCCGGCAGATTGGTATTCAACCGCGGGCGGCCCGCTTGCGTTCCCAGCATCCAGGCCACAGCGCCCAGCGTCTTCGACACTACCTGCATCTGCTTATAATCGATCTTGTCCGGCGTGTCCGTGGCGCGGTGATAGTCCGGGTGCAGCCCCGTCGTAAAGAAAGCGACCGGGATGCCCAGCTTCGCGAAGTTGTAATGGTCGCTGCGGTAGAAGATGCGCTGTCCCCTGGGTTGCGGCCCCAGATTATCGTGGGTCGCGTCTGGCGCCGTCACGTCGTAAAAATGATTCAGCGTCATTTTCTGATAGCTGCCGTTCACTGTCTCGATGGTCTTCTCCAGATCGTCGCTAGAAATATTCGGACCCACCACCAGAATCTCGCCCGGGTTCACCAGAACGTGGGTGGTGTCCGGATCGGTGAAACCCGGTCCTTTGCTCCGCCCGATCATGTCCATATTCAGGTTGGCCACGATCTTCGTGACATCGAGAAAGGGGAATTGCGTAAAGTATTGCGAGCCCCACAAACCCTTCTCTTCGCCAGCAACCCACGCGAAGACGATGCTGCGCTTGGGCCGTATGCCTTTGGCGGCGCCTTCCGCAAAAGCCCGCGCAATGGCCATCAGACCGGCGCAGCCAGAGCCATCGTCGTCGGCGCCGTTGTTGACGTTGTGCCCGTCAGGAAGCGGTGCGGCCAGCCCAATGTGATCCGGGTGCGCGCTGATCACCACATACTCGTTCTTCAGTACCGGGTCACTGCCCTCAAGAATGCCTATCACATTTTCCGCGTGATTCTGTTCGCCTTTGACCGCCACCTTCAAGCTGATCTTTTTCGCCGCGGTCAGTTCGAACGAATCTTGTTTGGCATTGGAGCCGGCCGCGTAGAACACCTGCGCCGCGCTCAGTTTCTCACCCTGGAAAATGCCGTTGGTCATAGCCAGGCCCGCGGTGACGGAAGGAACGCTGGCGCACGCCGGCGACTGTTGAAGCTTGGGCACCTGGTAGTTGGGGCCGTTGAGTCCCGCGCGCCCACCGCCGCCAAAGGCGCCGCCGGCGTTGGGGTTGGCCATGGTCGTGAGTTGCTGAAAATTCGCGATCGCGACCACCGCCAGCGCGCCATTTTTCGCGGCATATTGTTCCGGTGTCAGAAAATCTGTACAAGCCTCGCCCAAGGGGTTCACAGGCGCCGCACCGGGACCCATTGCGCCCCCGGGTCCGCCCCTGCCACCGCCCGCACCCGCCGCTGCCTGGATCGCCGCCAACTCGGCAGGCAGACCGGCCACGACCACGATTTTGCCCTTCACGTCCAGGCCTTCATACGGGTTGATCTTCGTCTTATTGATCACGTAGCCGTTGCCGGCAAAAACCAGATTCCCGGTGACGTCCAGCGCCTCTAGCGGCGGCCCGCCCCGGCCTCCGCCGCTAGCGCTCCAATCCTTGATGTATTCAAAGTTCGTGGTACGCGGCGCCGCCGGTGCAGCCGCTCCGCCACCCGCTCCGGCACCACCAGCGCCACCCGGCCCGCCGCCGCGTCCCCCGCGCCCCCCGGCCGCCGCGGGCGCCGTGATCGACGCCTTGCTCTGCTCCGCAACGATCTGTTTACTGACCAGTTCCATCGGCATAAAGTACGGTTGCAGCGGACCGTTCGTCTTCGTCGTGCTGCCTCCGGGCTTCAGCCCCCACTCCGCCAGATGGCTGGCGACGTAGAGTGCCGCTGTATCTAAACCGCGCGACGGCAGGTTCCGCCCTTCCAACTGATCGGATGCCAGAAAGTAGAGATAGATTTTCATCTCTTCTTCGCTGATCGAGTCCACGTTGCCATAGCTGACCGGCACGGCGGCAGCGGCCTTCGCGACTTTCGGCTTGGATTGGGAGTGTCCCGCCCGCACACACACCCACCCTGTGAGCGAGACAACGGCCAGGAGAATACTGCTAACAACCATTCGGCGCATAAATCCTCGGAAATTTCTGAATTAAGCGGCAATGCCGGGTCTCGGTTCAACGTCGAACGAGGCGAAGCCAGTGCTGCGATAGACCCACTGCCCTATGGTGCAGAATCGTAGCATATGGCGCGGAAGGTTTCGTGGCGCGGATTGGCAGGCGGACGCGCCTGCCTCACCAGGATTACTTCGCCCGGCTCGCCACCGCCGCCCCAATCATCGCCAGATCGCGGCTGGTCGGCACAATCTGGAAGTAACTGCCTTGCAGCGGACTCATTTTCACCATCTCCTGCAAGTACCCGTCCAGCACCCGCAGATCCACAAAATCCGCGTTCGGCCCCGCGATGTAAAACCGCCCCGGACCATCCATGTGGATGCTGTTCGCCGTGCCGGCCGCCAGCGCGCGATGCCACAGTTTCAAAAATTCGCCGGCCCGATGGTCTCCCTGGCGCGCCGCCGCGAACACCTCCTCCGGCTCCATATCCAAAAACCGCAGCCGCATCGCGCGATGCCCCATGATGCCTTCCAGGTGGCCGATGCCGCCGCAACCGCAGTACCGCTCCTTAGGGTCCAGCGTGACCACCAGATGACCTGCCTCCCAGACGCCATCGTTGTGCGGATGTCGGCCGTACCCGATGCCGTCGCCGAGGTGCCACACGCGCACCAGGCGATCCATCGATTCGTGCGTCGCGGCGATACCCGCGGCCAGCGCGTCGGCATTGTTGATCGCCAGCACCGGCACATCCATGCCGTCAGCCTTCAGCGCCGCGCGCAGTTCTTCGGCTACGTGAAATCCCTTCAACTGACCCAGATTCGGCGATTCCAGAATCACCCCGCCGCGAATCAAGCCAGGGAAACCGGCGCCCACGCTCTCGATGGGGCCTTCCTTTGCCAACGCCGCGATCTGGTCGCGCAGAATCGCAACGATGTCGGCGGCCGGAACGGTTTTGAGATCGATGTGCGGCTCCCCGGGGTCGGGATACATCTTCACGTTCCCCAGTTCGGCGCCCTCCACGATTCCCGCCCAGAGATACCCCGTGGCCAGCACTCCGATGCTGCGTCCCATCAGCCCTCCTAAAATCGCATCAGCTTGTTGATGCCGTTGAATGCGGCCTGCTTGTAACACTCGGCCAGAGTCGGATAGTTAAACACCGTCTCCACGAAGTAATCGACGGTGCCTTTGAGAATCATCACCGCTTGGCCGATATGCAGCAGTTCGGTGGCCCCTTCGCCGATGATGTGCACCCCCAGAACCTCGCGCGTCTCCCGATGGAAAATCAGCTTCAGCCGGCCGCTGGTGTCCCCGCGGATCTGCCCGCGCGCCGTGTCGCGATAGTAGGCCACGCCCACTTCGTAGGGAACGTCCGCTTCCGTCAACTGCTCTTCGGTCTGCCCGGTGAAGGATATCTCGGGAATCGTGTAAATCCCGTAAGGATAGGTTGCGGGGTTCGATTGAATTTTCAACCCCACCGCGTTGGCCGCCGCCAGCCGCCCCTGCTCCATCGATACCGATGCCAGACTCGGGAACCCGATAATGTCGCCGGCCGCGAAGATGTTCGGCACCTTCGTCCGGTAATCGGCATCCACCGCGATGCGTCCGCGGCTGTCGGCATCCAGGCCCGCGGCCGCCAGGTTCAGCTCATCCACGTTGCCCTGCCTGCCCACGGCGTACAGCAAGGCATCGCCGCTGATGATCTTGTTGCTCTTCATGCGCGCCACCACGCCGTCCTTGCCCTTGTCTTCCACCACGGCCACTTCTTCATTCAGCCGCATGGTGACGCGATGGTCGCGCAGGTTGTAGCTAAGCGCCTCCACCATCTCCGCATCGGCGAATTCCAACAGCCGCGGGCGCTTCTCCACCAGAATCACGCGCGAACCCAGAATCGCGAACATGCAGGTGTATTCCACCCCGATTACGCCCCCGCCCACCACGATCAGCGTCTTCGGAATCTCCGCGATGTCCAGGATCTGGTCGCTGTTGACAATGGTGCGCCCGTTAAGCGGCACCGTCTCGCTGGTGGCCGGCTTGGCGCCGGTAGCGATGATCACCGTGGGTGCTTCCAGGTCGGCGAGCCCGCGCGAGTTCTCCACGCGCACGTGCGTGGCGTCCAGAAAACTGGCCCGCCCGATGATCACATCCACGCCGTTGCGCGTCAACTGCGCCTGCGTCACGTCGACTTCCGTTTTGATCACCTGGTTGACCCGGAACCCCAGGTCCGCCATGGTGATCTTTTCCTTGACGCGATAGTTGGTGCCGTAGATGCCCTGGTATTGAAACCCGGAGAGGTGCATCACGGCCTCCCGCATGGTCTTGCTGGGGATGGTGCCTGTGTTGATGCAGGCCCCGCCCACGATTTCGCGCTGTTCGATCACCGCCACGCGGCGGCCGCATTTGGCGCCCTGAATGGCCGCCCGCTGGCCGGCCGGTCCGGACCCAATGACGATGATGTCGAATTTCTGCATGAGGGCTTCGACCGGCCAACCGCTCCCTCTCAGTCGATACAGGCCGGCGGGCCTGTCCTACGCGTTAAACCGGTCTTCGATTTCTTTCCAGTTCACCACGTTCCACCACGCCGCCAGATAGTCCGGACGGCGGTTTTGATATTTCAAATAGTAGGCGTGCTCCCATACGTCGCAGCCAAATACCGGGTGCTTAGCTTCCATGATGGGGCTGTCCTGGTTCGCCGTCGAAACAACCTCCACACCTGACGCCGTTTTCAGCAGCCACACCCAGCCGGAACCGAAGCGGCCCACGCCCGCCGCATTAAACTTTTCCTTGAACTTGTCGAAGCTGCCGAAGGTCCCGTCGATGGCCTGCGCCAGGTGACCCACCGGCGCGCCGCCCGCCTTCGGTCCCATGATCTTCCAGAACATGGAGTGGTTGAGATGCCCCCCGCCATTGTTGCGCACGGCCGTGCGGATGTTCTCCGGCACAATCGCGCAGTGGTTCGCCAAAAGCTCCTCGATAGTCTTACTCGCCAGATCCGGAGCGGATTCCAGCGCCTTGTTGAGATTGGTCACGTAAGCGTTGTGATGCTTGCCATGATGAATTTCCATGGTCAGTTTGTCGATGTGCGGCTCTAACGCATCGGGCGCGTATGGCAACGGCGGTAGTGTAAATGACATAGCAGTCTCCTATTGTTTTTTCTGAACGTTTTCGAAGGCGTCGGCGAGCCGGAACATCGTGGTCTCGTCGAAGTGCTTCGTCAAAACCTGCATCCCCACCGGCAGCCCTTCGGCGGTCTTCCCGCACGGCACGCTCATGCATGGTATGCCCGCCAAACTGCCGGTAATCGTAAAAATGTCGGAGAGGTACATGGCCAATGGGTCGTCCACCTTCTCCCCCAGCTTGAAGGCCGGGAATGGAGAGACCGGCGCCACAATGGCATCCACCTCTTGAAACGCGTTCGCAAAATCGCGCGCGATCAGCGTGCGCACCTTCTGCGCTTTCAGATAGTACGCACTATAGTATCCCGCACTTAATACATAAGTGCCCAGCATGATGCGACGCTTACACTCCGCCCCGAACCCCTCGCCGCGTGTGTTGCGATACATATCGGCAAGCGTGTCACCGGTGGCGGAACGGAAAGTGTATCGAACCCCGTCATACCGCGCCAGGTTGGAACTGGCCTCGGCGGTAGCGATGATGTAGTAACACGCGATGGCGTACTCCGTAGCCGGCAGACTAATCTCGCGGACCTCGCACCCGAGGGCTTTCAATTGGTCTACGCCGCGGGATATCAGGTCGCCGGTTTCGCTCGTCAAGTGTCTTAGATACTCCACGGGCAGTCCAAGCTTCAAGCCTTTTACGTCGCCCGTCAGGTGTGCCGAATAATCCGGCACCGGCGCCTCCGCCGACGTCGAATCCCGCGGATCGCGCCCGCCGATCACAGCCAGCACCGTCGCCGCGTCCTTCACGCTGCGCGCCAACGGTCCAATGTGATCCAGCGAACTAGCGAACGCCGTCAACCCGTAACGCGATACCCTGCCGTATGTCGGCGTCACGCCCACCACTCCGCAGAACGAGGCCGGCTGCCGGATAGATCCGCCCGTGTCGCTCCCCAGCGAAACCACGGCCGTGCCCTGCGCCACCACCGCCGCCGAGCCGCCGCTCGATCCGCCTGGCACGCGATCTGGCGCCACCGGATTCCGCACCGGGCCGAACGCCGAGTTCTCGTTCGAGGATCCCATGGCGAATTCGTCGCAGTTCGTTTTCCCCAGAATTACGCCGCCGGCCTCTTCGATACGGATCACCGCCGTCGCATCGTAGGGCGGGATGTAGTCCGCCAGCAGGCGCGAGCCACACGTCGTCTTCACGCCCTTAGTCACGATCACGTCCTTGACCGCGACGGGTACGCCGCCCAGCGCTCCCGGATCCTCGCCGCGCGCGATGCGTTCATCCACGCGCCGCGCCGCCGCCATGGCGCGCTCCGGGCAGAAGTGCAGGTAGGCGTTGGTCTTCGCGTTCTCCGCTTCGGCGAAGCGCAACGCCGCCGCCGCCAGTTCGCTGGCGCTAAATTGGCGCGAGAGCAGAGCCTGCCTCACGCGGTCGATGGTCAGGGAGGGAATATCCATGCGCGTATTTAACGTTCGATGACTTTCGGTACCTTGAAATACCCGGCGCCGGGTTGCGGAGCGTTCGCCAACGCCGCCTGGTTGCCCAGCGGAGCCACCGGCACGTCGGCGCGCAGCGTGGCCGTTTCCCCGCCTTCGAAGAGCACCTGCGTCATGGGTTCCACGCCCGTGGTATCCACCTCATTGAGGCGGTCCATATGTTGCAGAATCCCGTCCAGGTCCGACTGTAGTTTGGCGGTTTCCGCGTCGCTAAGTGTCAAATTAGCTAACCCTGCGACGTAGCGAACTTCCTTTTCGGTAATTTTCACGCTAGAGCCTTTTTCCGCGAAAGCTTGTACAGGCCGCGCATCACCGGGTCGGCGATCGCATCGGCGTCGTCCGCCAACAGCGCCGGCACCGCCTGGCGCGCCATCACCGGGTCACGCCGCCGCGGCACGATGCGGAACTCCAGGTCCTCCACCAGGCCGTGCCCCAGCGTCTTCTCCAGATTGTTCAAAATATGCCCGGTCAGGGTGAACAACTGGCGCTGCCAGGTATGGTCCTCTACTTCCACCACCAGCCGCGTGCGCACCAGTTTCGCTGCCCGCGTATGCCCGGCGATCTTCTTGCCCACGGCTTCGCTCCACGCCGCACAACACAATTGTTCCGGCGTGATCACATCGCCGGACAGTCTCAGTCCCCGGATGAGCTTGCTGGCGCGTTCCATGGTAGGCAGGATCTTGATTTTATCACGTAGGGTCGGATGCGGCGGAATTACGGAGCGGGGTTTGCGCTCTTGCGCCCATGCACAAGGCGGAGCCCCGAAAACAGACTCGTGCTATCCGGAAGACGCTGGGCCGGTGCCAGGTGTGGGGCAGGCGGTCTTGAGCGCGTCCGCGGAAGGCATGGCCCACGCCCGCGGGGCGGAGCGCTACTTCCTCTCGCGCATGGAGTATTTGTTCAGTGCGCTTATCAGCTTGGACGCCGCTTCCGGCATCTTCGCTCCACTTTCCAGAATTTGTTTGCTGGTCCAGCGCTGGCCGTAGAGAGCCTGGTTCTCATCCAGATCGTTGCGTAGCGTGGCGCCATCCAGGGAGACGCCGGCGAACAAGCCCTTGGATCGCGACCACGAGAGAATCTCCGCGTGCATGAACGCGTCCGTCTGTGCGGACGCATTGCGCCCCACCGGACCGGCCGCCGCGTTAGCATCGGCGCCAATCGTAAACTTGCTGGAACTCAGCTTCTGCATACCGCGCTGATTCATGACCAGCATGACCACATCGGTCGACGAGACGCCGATCTGAAACCCGACGCTACCGCCTTCGATGCGGATGGCGGCGGGCGGTCCCCATCCCGTGCCGCCAGCCGCGCGGCAGAGTGCGAACCCGCGGCCGTATTTTCCGCCGATCCCGAAGGCCGCCTTCTTGAGGCCGGGAACCACAACGATGCAATTTGCCTTTTCGAGGAGCTCCTGCGGAATAGACCGGTCGGGCGTTCCCATGATTTCGGCGAAGAGGCTGGCGGAATCGTCCAATCGCTCCGCGGTTTTTGTCTTGTCGTTCGCCCCCAGCAGCGGGACGCACGCCATTGCGAATCCAAGTGTCAAAGAAACCCAGCGCATGACTTTAGCTTAGTACAAGCTGGGGCACCGCGGCGCTATGACACCAGCGCTTGGGTGACGCGCGACGCCAGCTGATCGAAGGTAATGATCTCGTAGAGCGAAGGGTCGCTCATGATACGGGCCACCAGCGCGGCGTGCATGGCGTGTCCAGCGCGCTCGGCGATGACGTGACCGAGAAGCGGACGGCCCAACAGCGCGAGGTCGCCGATTAGATCCAGCGCTTTGTGGCGGCAGCACTCGTCGGGGGCGCGCAGGCCGCCGGGATTCATCGGGCCTTCGCTGTTGAAGCAGACGGCATTTTCCAGGCTGGCGCCGCGGATCAATCCCATATTGCGCATCTGGTCGAGATCGTTCTGCCACCCGAATGTGCGCGCGAACGCCAACTCCGACGCAAATCGTTCCGGAGTCACTTCGAGTTCCAGGGACTGGCGGCCCACCGGCGCGGGATAATCCGTATCGCAGGTCAGGCGGAAAACTTCGTCGGGAATAATGCTGATGCGCTTGCCCTTATCCTCTACCGAAATGGGACGG
>JANYAH010000216.1 GCA_025361425.1 Candidatus Solibacter sp.
GGAATGGATTCACCAGCACCCGAGCCGATTCCTCCAATTGACCCTAAGGCACTTTCAACTGTTTTGGACGTCTGGAATCCGATTCGCTTTGCTGATGCCCTTCGCGATCTGGGGGGCGGTGCGGATTTGGAAGCAAGACAGAACCTCCTTTTCCTTACTCGCGACAGCTATTGTCTTGCAGCCGCTGGTCTATTACTTTGTGCAGTTCGAACCCCGATACCGGCATCCCATTGAGTGGGTGGTAATTCTGGCGGCCATAACTGGCGTGTCTGCAATCTTTAACGCCGATTGGCTCCGTTGCCGCCTGGCGGTCTTCACCCGTTTCATACCGTAGCCGGCAAACACCTTCACCATTGCTTGGGTATGCTGATGCTTCGTCATGAAGCCGATCTGGAAAAATATGCTCACTGGGACGCATCCTCGCGGTTGTAGTACTAGGCAGTAACTGGGCAGAATCTCACTGTTTGCTTGGGCGAAGCTATGTTATCCTGCCGAAGTCACTCTACCATGCCGCAGATTTTGCAAGCAGTGGTGCCCCTCGTGGAAATCCGTGAAGGAGGCTGGCTCGCGACCAAATGGGGATTCAGCAGTATCGCCGCTGCGTTGTTGGCAGTGATGGTACTTGCCCAAGTCGTTTCCATGGCTCAGGAGAGTCAGGTGTATGACGAAGGCTATCACCTGTTGGCGGGTTATACGTACCTCAAGACCGGTGTCCTGACGGTCAATACGGAGCATCCTCCGCTGGCGCAGATAATACCGGCACTGCCCTTGCTGGCGCTCGGCCTGAGTATCCCCGTGCGTAGGCCTGCCGAGAAGGGCGATGAGGAGCGGCGGCAGCGTGAGTTTGTGTACTACAACACCAGTTCCGCGGAAGACATTCTTCGGTGGGGGCGCTTGATGAAAATCTCTGTCACCGTCCTACTCGGTGTCGTGATTGCGGCTTGGACGCGCAAGTATTTCGGTCCCGTGCCCGCGCTGGCGGCTTTGGCACTGTTCGCTTTCGATCCGAACTTCATCGCGCACGGACATTACATCACCACCGATGTGCAGGCCACGCTTTTTTTCCTCCTAGGCTGCCTGACTTGGCATAGATTCCTTTCCACGGGCAAAACGAAGGACGCGGCATGGTGCGGGGTTGTGATGGGCGGGGCCATGGCTACCAAGTACTCTGCCGCCCTGCTGGTGCCCGTTTTCGCGGTTCTGTACTTGGTCCGATGGTGGCAGCAGGCTGGTGGAAGCGCACCTGCTTTCCGGTTTTCCATCTGGCATTTGGCCAGACACATGACCCTCGTGGGAGTGGTCATGGGGCTGGTTCTGTACGCCATTTTTGGGTTTGAAACGGGCTCGCTGATGTCGCCGAAACGCCTGAAGGCGCCCGAGCCTCTTTCCGCGAAACTGCGAAAAAACCCGACTCTGGGGGGGCCCGTACGGCCGCTCATCCTGAATCATCCCTGGGTGGCACGGGTGGTGGATGATTTTGCGACGCGAACGCCGCTCCCCATGCCCTCCTTTTTCCGGGGCTTTTACAACATGGTGAATCATACCGTCCAGGGCCACAGCACCTATCTGCTTGGGCAGTCTTCGGAAAAAGGCTGGTGGTACTACTTCCCGGTGGTGGCGGCCGTGAAAACACCTACCGGCACGCTGCTGCTTCTGCTTCTGGCCTTGGGGGTTTCGGCCTGGTCCGTATTCCGCAACGGTTTGATGGCCGGCTGGCGCAGACTCCGGGAGCTACGGCCCGAGTGGTATCTGCTGGCGATTCCGGCTGCCATGTACTTCGCCGCGTGCATGGGCAGCCACATCAATATAGGGATACGCCACATGCTGCCGATGTACCCTCTCGCGTTGATGTGGATCGCCGCGGTACTGTTTTCACGCACGCGGAAGTGGCCACGTTTGGTCCCTGCCGCGGCTTGGATCTGTGTGGCGTTGGTTGGGGTGGAATCCGCGGCGGCGTTTCCCTATTACCTGTCCTTTTTTAATGCGCCCAGCGGCGGCTCGGCCCGGGGAGCCAAATATGTGGTTGATTCCAATCTCGACTGGGGCCAGGACCTCAAGCGCCTGCGGTCGTACGTCACCTCCCACGCGCTTTCCAACATCTGCCTGGGCTATTTTGGCATTGCGCCGCCAGAGTACTATGGGGTTGTCGCGCGCGACGTCCCCAACAGTCTGGAGCGGGCGCGCCAGTCCGGTTGTGTTGTGATCATGAGCGTGAGCCTTCTGTATCAAGGAAACTTGGATGGCCAATACAACTGGCTGCTGAAATTGGAGCCGATAGACACAGTGGGGCGCTCCTTCCGGGTGTACGACCTGAACCGGGCCGCCCCGGCCGCACGTCAATAGGGCGGCGCCACAACCGCGCTCGCCTACCGCGGTTTGTTAAACTGCATATCTTAAGATGAAGCTTTATGTTCGACTTTGACTGTGGACGCAAGGTGAAGGGGCTGTGTCCGGAATGAACCGGGATTACGCGCGGCATGCGCGGGTGCGCTGGGCCGTGGTGGCGCTGGCGGCGATGGCGGTATATTTGGCACTGGCGGTGGCGACTCTGCAAACCGCAAGGCCCTGGTGCGATGAGGCTTGGTTTGCGAACCCGGCGTTCAGCCTGCTACACAGCGGGCGCATGGCGACCACGGTGCTGGAGCCAACCGGCCACTACCGGCATCCTGAAGGTATCCAGGAGTACACGTACTGGATTATGCCGCTACACATATTGGCGCAAGTTCCCTGGTACGCCGTCTTCGGTTTCGGAATAATTCCGCTGCGGTGGCTGTCTTTGTGTTGGGGCCTGTTGGGGCTGGCCTCGGTGTTTGAGTTTGTGCGAGTGGTGTCCGGCAAACCGGCCCTCGCCTCTCTCACGGTGGCACTTCTGGCGTCGGACTTTGTGTACGTGAATACCGCTTCCACGGGACGCATGGATATGATGAGCGCGGCGCTCGGCATGAGTGCTCTGGCGGTGTATGTGCGGTTGCGTGAGCGCTCTCCGCGGTGGGCCCTGCTGGCGGCACACTGCCTGGTGGCCGCCGCCTTATTCACGCACCCGGTGGGGGGGATGGTCGGGCTGATTGCCCTGTTGGTGGCCAGTTTGAAGGACACCGAGCAGCGCAAGTGGAGCTATCTGTTACTGGCTCCCCCGCCGTATCTCGCCGGAGCGCTGGCGTGGGGTGTGTACGTCTCCCGGAGGCCAGACCTTTTCGTGGCCCAGTTCTTCTCCAATGCGGAGGGCCGGTTAGCCGACCTGGCGTACCCGGTTCGCATGCTCAAGCGCGAGATTGTGGAGAGATACCTGTTGAACTATGGCTTGGCGCCTTATTCTTCCGCGGCTGGACTATCAAAGTTAGCGATCATTGCCTTTTATGCCGGCAGCGTATTGCTGCTGATGTCCTCGGCGAGGCTGCGGCAGCGCGTCAACTCGCCGCTGCTGATATTGGTACCCCTGTCCAGCCTTTTGGGGTTGATGATTCTAGATAGCACGCGGCAGGCATATTACCTGGTGTATGCGGTGGTTTCACTGGCAACGCTGGCCGGCGCGTTCCTTTACAGCGCGTGGTTGGAATACCCTCGCGCCCGGCCGGCGCTGTTCATCGCGGTGGCGGTGCTGGGTGCCGTGCAGTTTGCGACTATGGCGTCGCGTATCCGGTCGAATCCGATGGGTCGCGCCTTTCAGCCCGTGGTGGCCTTCCTGGGCGGGAACTATGCCAACCAGCGGATTTATGGCAGCGCCGAGATCGGCATGGCGCTCGGGTTCCCCCGTAACTTTGTCGACGACCCTTCATTGGGGTTTTATACACACGTCGAGCCGGATGCATTTGTCGTCGAAGATGTAGGTTATGAGCAGTCCTTTGCATCGTTTCAGGCTAAGTTGCCAGCGGTGTATAGCCATATCAGCCGGCTGCGTAGTAGCTATGTTCGCGTTTACGATAGTGGCCGCTACCAAGTGTATGCGCGGCATGAATGATGAAAGGAGATCCAAAGCAAGGATGACCGAACCAATGCGTCGAGCCGCGATGAAACCGAACAACGGTGGACGGAATCGAGTACGAATCGCAGGGATAGTCCTGGCGATCGCGGCCTATTGCGGCGCCACGGCATGGATCCAGATAAACCAGCCGAAGCGTTCGGCGACGACGATTCTAGCGCTGCGGTACCTGCTGTTACTCCCCGTGCTGATAGGTTTCACGCGACGCCGCAACGGCTGGGCGGCCCAAGCTGAAAGTGGGGAGCCCGGAACCTCGGAGGCATATGGAACTCCTTTCCTGGCTTCGGTGCGGGTGCAGGTAGCGGTGTTCGTGCTAGCGGCGGCCCCTCTGGCTTGGTACTGGGGGCGTGGGCAAACGGTTTCCGACGAATCCAGTTACCGGTTCCAGGCCCGCATCTTTTCCACTGGCCGGATGGCGGCTGTGGGGCTTCCCATGGGATTGGACGATTTGCGCCCCAAGGTGGGGAATGAGCATCCCTTCATCGGCAGCATTTCGTATGGGAGCCGCTGGTTTAGCAAGTATCCACCCGGGTGGCCCGCGGTGCTGGCTGTGGCGGACCTGCTGGGGGTGGAATGGCTCGCCTCGCTGCTGCTGGGCGGCGGGATTCTGCTGCTGACCGGGGCCTTCGCGGCTTCGGTATTCAACGAGAGGACAGCGCGACTAGCCGTCCTGATCTGCATCGCGTCGCCTTATTTCTTATACAACTCGATGGGATATCTGTCTCACCCACTCTGCGGGATCCTGATCGCAGCGGCAGCGTATTTCTGGATACTGGGCATGCGCAGCCAGTCCACGTGGCCCTACTGGGCGATGTTCGCGGCGTTGGCGGGGGCCATCCAGGTGAGGCCATTCACAGCCTTCCTGGCAGGAATGGTACTGGGTCCCGTAACTCTGTGGCAGGTGCGTAAAGATACAAAAAAGCTAGGCAGGGTGTTGGTGGCGGCCGCCATCTGCGGTGCATTCACCGTGGGTGCCATGTCCCTCTATAACCATGCGCTCACGGGAAGCTACTGGCGGTCGCCCTACGCGCTGGCGCGCGGCCTCGATATTCCCATCGAGGTAACCCCAAACTTTGAGGTTCTGAAGCAGAACGCTTTGTACTTGAATCGTTGGTCGCTGGAAGCCACGGCGGTGTACTCCTTCCCCTTTCTCTTCCTGTTGGCGGCGTGGTCCGTGGTGAAGGAATCGCGGCAGCGCATAGAGGTAGCGGTGCTCGGGTTGTTATACGCAGCCATCGTAGCGGGGTACCTGGTGCAACGGGAATGGTCCACATGCCAATACGGCGAGCGGTACTACTTCGAGATGTTTTTCGCGGCTGCTATATTGGCGGCACGCGGCCTGGATCTGCTTGCCCGAGACGCGCGGTGGTCGGCGCGATCGCTCACCCACGCGTCACTCGGCCTGCTGGCGGTACAGGCCTGCGCATTCGCGATCTTCACCCCCACGATGCTGGGCTTGACGTCGTATTCCGCGAAAGTCCAGGAGGCCTTCCAGCGAGTCACATCGCCGCGGACGGTCGTGTTCCTCCAAGACCCCCCTACAATCGATTACATCGACGCAGCCCGCAACTTCAACCCCAATGCGGCCGACTGGCAGAATGCGCCGGCCGTCTATTTGCCGGATCCGGGGCTCGAGAGACGTGACGCGGTAACACGGCTCTTGGGGAGATCGCGCTGGGTTATTTTAGAGGAAAGCGCGGCGCCAAAGTTGAAACGCCGGGATTAAGAGATGGAGGCGTGGCTGCGTTGGCGGGATAAGGCGCAGGGGAGGCCCAGAGCGCCAATGGTAGAATCGGAGACATCAGAAGCCGCAGCTTCTGGAGGCAGTTTCCGGAAATGACCGCAGGCACATACCACAGTCAGCCCTTCCCCCTCCCGCCGCACACGGCTGCGCCAATCGCCGTGCTGGCGGATGAGACTTCGCCGTTCCAGCGGCTGGGGTTCAACGTGCTGCTGGTTTTCCTCTTCCTGGCTTTTAGTCGCGTCTTCGACGTGAAGTTTGGAAACCTGCACATTACCGGCATTGCTTACCGCATCGTATTCGCCATGGTGATTCTGAGCCAGGGGTTCCAAGTCGCGCTGAAAAGCAATATCGGAAAGGTTCTACTTGGCTTTACCTTATGCTTCGGTTTGTCGGTGCCGTTCAGCGTGTGGCGCAGCGGCAGCAAGGAGATTTTTCTTAACCAGTGGCTGACATTCTCCTTTGTGGCGTTTCTGGCCGTGGCGGGCCTGGTCAGCAACTATCAACAATGGTTGAAGGTATTTAGAACGCTAACATACGCACTTTTGGCTTTCACGGTCATCGCCAATGTCTGGGGAGTCTCGGTCGATGGCCGGCTCTTTCTGGAGCAGGGGAAGTTTTCTAATCCCAATGAAATGGCGCAAGCGCTGCTTCTGGGTCTCCCCCTGTGGGGTGCCGTAATGGTGATCTCCAAGTCGCTTCCGGGTAAGGTGTTTGCTTCGGTGGTGATGGTGGTGATTTTGGTCACCACGTTCCGGACCGGCTCGCGGGGGGCCATGATCGCGTTTGCGGCGATGCTGCTGGTGGCATTTCTGCGCGCACCGGTTATTGGCAAGATCCAGATCATCTTGGCCGGAGTCCTTTTTCTTGGGATTGTGCTGACCACCATGCCGGGAAAGCTGGTGTCGCGGTATAAGACGGTTACCGATGAAGACGTGGACGTTAGGGAAATGGGCGAAGCCATGCGCGACAGCGCGAACTCGTCCATGCAGAGCCGGAAACAGCTGCTGCGGCACAGCCTGATCTTTACCATTCGGAACCCACTATTCGGCGTCGGTCCCGGTATGTTTGTGGTGGCCGACGACGCTTATATGAAGGCGGGCGGTTTGGGCAAGGGAAGCTGGTTGGGCACGCACAATAGCTATACAGAGGTTTCGAGCGAACTGGGCATCCCGGCGTTTCTGCTCTTCGTGACCGCGGTGGCGATGGCGCTGAAGGGCCCATACTCGCTATACAGGAAAACCCGCGGCGACCCGCGCCTGGAAGACATGGGGACCATCGCGCTGGGCCTCCATTACTGCCTGGTGATCTATGCCGTGACTATTCTGTTCGAGCACATTGCATACACCATAATGCTGCCGGTTTTCGGTGGTCTGGTGGTGTCTCTGGTGCGGACCGCGGAAGTGGAAATCCGACGAATCCAAGCGATCCCCCTGCCGGTCAGCATGTCAACCACGATGTTTCACAGCTACCTGGCTAAGCGTCCCAGCTGCTTTCCGGCGCAAGAATAGTTAACCCGACAAATTTTGAAGCACCCGGCGGTGGGGGCGGATTTGGCCGGCGGATCGGGCATGTGGAATAATGGGTTGCCGGGCGGCTTCTTGAAGGAGTTCCTTTTCCGTGAAAGTAGTGATTTTGTGTGGTGGACTGGGCACGCGTCTGCGTGAGGAGACGGAGTTTCGCCCCAAGCCGATGGTGGAGGTGGGCGGGCGCCCCATCCTATGGCACATCATGAAGACCTACGCCCACTATGGGTTTCGTGAGTTTGTGCTGTGCCTGGGATATCGCGGGAATTCCATTAAAGAGTATTTCCTGAACTACGAAGCCATGAACAACGATTTCTCGATCAGCCTTGGGGAGAAATCGCAGATTCGATATCACGGATCTCATGCCGAGCAGGAATTCAGCGTCACGCTGGCGGACACGGGCATCGATTGCATGACCGGCGGACGCCTCCACAAGATCGCGCGTTACATTGACGCCGATACCTTTCTGATGACCTATGGCGACGGGTTGATCGACGTCAACATCGGCGATCTCGTGAAGTTCCACAAGAGCCACGGGCGGATCGCCACGGTAACCACGGTGTCGCCGATTTCGCGCTTCGGCTTGATCGACCTCGCTGAAAACGACCGCGTCGGCAGCTTCAACGAAAAACCCAAGACCGACGGCTGGATGAACGCCGGCTACTTCGTGCTCAATCGCCAGGTCTTCGACTATCTTGGCGGCGACGAGTGCATCTTCGAGCGCGAACCCCTGGAGCGCCTGGCGCAGGACGGCCAGTTGATGGCCTACCGCCACGACGGATTCTTCTACGCGATGGACACTTTCCGTGAGTACCAGCATCTCAACGAACTCTGGAGCAGGGGCGCTGCGCCTTGGAGGGCTTGGGCATGAGCGGATTCTGGCAGGATCGGCCGGTCCTGGTGACCGGGGCCACGGGTCTGGTGGGATCGTGGCTGACGCGCCGCCTGTTGGATGCCGGCGCCGATGTGGTCTGTCTGGTGCGCGACTGGGTGCCGCAGAGCGAACTGGTGCGGGCGGGGACGCTGGATCGCGTGAAGGTAGTGCGCGGCGACATTTGCCACCGCGACGTTGTGGAGCGGGCCATCGGGGAGTACGAAACCGGGACGGTGATTCACCTGGCGGCACAGACCATCGTGGGCATCGCCAATCGGAACCCGATTTCGACGTTTGAAAGCAATATCCAGGGCACGTGGAATCTGCTGGAGGCTTGCCGGCGAGCGCCGCTGGTCAAATCGATCGTGATCGCTTCCTCGGACAAGGCTTACGGCGACCAGGAAAAACTGCCGTATTCGGAAGATGCGCCGCTGCAGGGGCAACACCCCTACGACGTGAGCAAGAGTTGCGCCGACCTGATCTCACAGGCGTACGCGAAAACCTACGGGCTGCCGGTGGCGGTGACGCGGTGCGGCAATTTTTACGGCGGCGGCGATCTCAACTGGAACCGCATCGTGCCCGGCACGATTCGCTCGATTTTGCGCGGCGAGCGTCCAGTGATCCGGTCCGACGGGCACTTCATCCGCGATTATTTCTACGTGGAAGATGGCGCCGCGGCATACATGCTGCTGGCCGAACTGCTCCACGGCCAGCCAGAACTGCGCGGCATGGCGTTTAATTTCTCCAATGAGATCCAGGTGACCGCGCTGGACCTGGTGTACCGCATCCTGCGGGCGATGGGGTCCCCGTTGGAACCGGATGTGCGCAATGAGGCGGTCAACGAAATCCGGCATCAATACTTGACCGCGGAACGGGCCAAACGCATGCTGAACTGGTCTCCCCTGTTTACGCTGGAGCAGGGGCTGGAGCGCACCATAGCCTGGTACCGGGAGTTTCTGCGTGGCGCAGCGTAAAGAGGAGTTGCGCAGGCAGATTCTGGACCTGGTGGGCGAATACTGTGCGGAGGCCTTTCCGCCGCGCGGCTTCGTACCGGGGGAATCGCCCGTGCCGATTTCCGGCAAGGTATTCGACGGGGCCGAAATGCGCCTGCTGGTGGATTCGTCGCTGGATTTCTGGCTCACCACGGGCCGCTTCGCGGAGCAGTTCGAAAAGGAATTCGCGCGCTGGTTCGGGGTTCGCGAATGCGTGCTGGTCAACTCCGGATCGTCGGCCAATTTGCTGGCCGTCTCAGCGCTGACTTCACCCAAACTGGGCGACCGCCGGCTCCAAGCCGGCGACGAAGTGATTACGCTGGCGGCCGGCTTCCCTACTACGGTAAACCCCATCATTCAAAACAATCTGGTGCCGGTGTTCATCGACGTCACGGTGCCTACCTACAACGTGGATGCGACGCAGTTGGAACAGGCGCTTTCGCCGCGCACGCGCGCCCTGTTCTTCGCGCACACTTTGGGAAATCCGTTTGACCTGGATGCCGTGAAGGCATTCGCCGCGCGTCACGATTTGTGGCTGATCGAGGATAGTTGCGATGCCGTGGGCGCCACGTATCGGGGCCGCAAGGTGGGCACTTTTGGCGATCTGGCCACCACCAGCTTCTACCCCGCGCACCACATCACCATGGGAGAAGGCGGCAGCGTATTGATGGAGAAACCGCTGCTGCGCACGCTGGTGGAATCTTTCCGCGACTGGGGCCGCGATTGCTGGTGCGCCCCCGGCAAGGACAACACCTGCGGCAAGCGCTTCGATTGGCAACTGGGCGAACTGCCCCGCGGCTACGATCACAAGTACACCTATTCGCACATCGGCTACAATCTCAAGCTGACCGACATGCAGGCGGCGGTGGGTGTGGCCCAGCTCCAAAAGCTGGAAGGTTTCATCGAGGCGCGCCAGTGCAATTTCGCGCTACTGCGCGAAGGTCTGCGCGATCTGGAGGAGTTTTTCGTACTACCGGAAGCCACGGCGGGCGCGGAGCCGAGCTGGTTTGGGTTCCCGATGGCGGTGCGCGCGGACGCGCCGTTCACGCGTAACCGCGTGATCCACGAACTGGAGAAGCGCAAGATTGCCACGCGCCTTTTGTTCGGCGGCAACCTGGTGCGGCAGCCGGCTTACCAGAATGTGGCGCATCGCGTTGCGGCGCCGCTCACCAACACAGACTTTGTGATGAATCAGGTGTTCTGGATCGGCGTGTACCCGGGCATCACGCCGGCCATGCTGGAGTACGTGGTGGAAAGCTTCCACGCGATTCCCCGGGCGGCACAATCGGCGGGCTGAGAGAGTGGCCATGGAGAATCCACTGGCGGGCGATTTGGACCATGTCCTGTCCCATACCGAGGGGTTGTGGGCGCCGATTCGAGGTGAGCGCTTTTTCCTGACCGGCGGCACCGGGTTTGTGGGCACGTGGCTGACCGAGAGCTTGCTCTGGGCCAACCGCCGCCTGTCTCTGGGTATTTCCGCGGTGCTATTGACGCGCAATCCGGAAGCCTTTCGCCGGCGATCGCCGCATCTGGCGGGCGACCCCGCAGTGACCTTGTGGGCGGGCGACGGCCCCACTTTTCTATATCCCGATGGAGCGTTCCCTCTGGTGGTGCATGCGGCCACGGAACGCTATTTCCCGCCCGATGCGGAGCGGCCGGCGTCCACCCTGGACCGCGATGTAGCGGCCACGCGCCGCGTGCTGGAACTGGCGCGGCTGCGCGGCACCCGGCGGCTGTTGTTCACCAGTTCGGGCGCGGTCTACGGCAAGCAGTCGCCCACCCTCGCGAACATTCCCGAGGATTATCCGGGCGCGCCGCTGCCCACCGATACGGGCTCAGCCTACGGACAGGGCAAGCGCATCTCCGAACACCTCTGCGCCTGCTATTCGCAGGTCTATGGGCTGGGAGCCACCATCGCGCGCCTCTTCGCGTTTATCGGACCGCACCTGCCACTCGACGCCAATTACGCGGCGGGCAACTTCATCCGCGACGCCATGGCGGGCGGCCCGGTGCAGATTGGCGGGGACGGGACGCCGTACCGCTCGTACCTGTACGCGGCAGACCTGGCGATCTGGCTGTGGACCGTGCTGATGCGCGGCGAAAGCGGCGCGGCGTACAACGTGGGGTCGGCAGAGGAAGTGAGCATTGCCGAACTCGCGCGCCGCGTGACGGAGGTCGCGGCGCCGGGTGCGGAGATCCGCATTGCGCGCCAGGCTGTGCCGGGAGCACCTGCACTGCGCTACGTACCCGCGACGGATCGCGCGGCAGGGCTCGGACTGCGCCCCTGGGTTTCGTTAGAGGATGGCGTCCGGCGTACCTGCGAATGGCATTTGCAGGCCCGATCTGCGGGAAGATAGATGCACTCGCTTCAACGCAACCCTGGCACGGCATCAGGGCTGACCAGGGCTCAGATCTGAGTTGGAGCACTCCCCAGAATGCTATACTATCTTCGCGATGGGTGATAGATATTCCGCTCGCGAAACGCCTATTCACTTTGGGTAATATTACGCCAAATAGTGGCCGCAAAGCAAGGAGTCGCGGTGAAGAGAAAAGTGTTCCGCTGGAAGAGGCCATTCGCCGCACCGCAAAGTTCCGCCTAGTGAAAGAGGAAGCCTAGTGAGCAGGAAAGATGCTTCGACAAGACCGCTGTTTATCTTCGAAATGGCGAACAACCACATGGGGAATGTGGAGCACGGCCTGCGCATCGTGCGCGCCATGCACGAGGTCTCCAAGGACTTCCCCTTCAACATCGGCATCAAGCTGCAATATCGCGATATCGATACTTTTATCCATCCGGACTACCAGAAGCGCACGGACCTCAAGTTCGTAAAGCGCTTCTCTGAGACCCGCCTGAGCTGGGAAGACTATAAGCGCATCAAAGACCAGATGCACGAGTGCGGCATGCTGGCCATATGCACACCCTGGGACGAAATCTCCGTCGATCGCATCGAAGAGCACGGCTACGATTTCATCAAGATCGCGAGCTGCTACTGGACCGATTGGCCGCTGCTCGAGCGCATCGCCAAATCGCACCTACCGGTCATCGGCAGCGTTGCGGGCGTGGGATTGGAAGATATCGATAAAGTGGTCAGCTTCTTCCGCCACCGCACGAGGCCGTTCTCGATTATGCACTGCGTGGGTGAGTACCCCACCCGCGATGAGAATCTGCAATTGAACCAGATCGAGCTACTCAAGCGGCGGTACCCCGGCCTGGAAGTGGGCTACTCCACCCACGAACGGCCGGATAACGTGGACGCTGTGAAGGTGGCCATCGGGCTTGGCGCTACCGTGTTCGAAAAGCATGTCGGCGTGCCAACCGATACCATCACGCTCAACGCCTACTCCGCGAATCCCGAGCAGGTGCGCGCGTGGCTGGCCTCCGCCGCAAGCGCCTTCGCCATGTGCGGCATCGAAGGCGAACGGTACAAGTTCACGGAAGATGAGATCCGTACCCTGCGCGCCCTGCAGCGCGGCGTGTTCGCCAAAACCCCCATCGCCGCCGGCGAAATGCTGCGCGCCGAGAAAATCTTCTACGCGATGCCGAACTCCGAGGGGCAGATCGTGGCCAACGATATGTCCAAGTACGCGAACTACTACGCGGAGCGGTCCATTGCTGTGAACCAGCCCGCGATGTCCGCCGGCGTCCGCGCTTGCGATAGCCGGGAGCGCGTCCACCACGCCATTAGCGAAGTGAGAAAACTCCTGAAAAAGAGCAAGGTTATCGTGCCCGGCCAATTAGAGCTCGAAATCTCCCATCACTACGGCATGGAGCAGTTCGAAAAATTCGGCTCCACCATCATCACGGTGGTCAACCGCGAGTACTGCAAGCGAGTGATCGTACTCATCCCCGGACAGACCCATCCGGAGCAGTGGCATAAGCAGAAGGACGAGACGTACCACATCCTCCACGGCGAAATCAACCTTACACTGGGCGGCGTCACCTGCATCCGCAAGGCCAACGACATCGTGATCATCCCGCGCGGGGTGCACCACGGCTTCAGCACGCGCACCGGCACCGTCATCGAAGAAGTCAGCTCCTACTACACACAAGGCGATTCCTTCTATACAGATGCCACCATCGAGGCCAACACCAACCGCAAGACCTTCGTCACCCACTGGATGGACTGATGCTCTCACGCGTAAACTCTTGCGCCGGCCGAGCCCACAATCTTCGCGGAGTCCGATGCTGACCATCGTGTGGGACGTGGACGACGTCCTCAACGACCTCATGTGCAGGTGGCTCGAGGAAGCCTGGCGCCCCGCTCACCCTGGGTGCACCGTTGCTTACAACGAACTTCGCGCGAACCCGCCGCACGAGGTGCTCGGCGCCCCAAAATCCGAGTACCTCGCCTCGCTCGATTCCTTCCGCGAGTCCGGCCGCGCTCATTCCCTCACGCCTGACCCCGCCATCCTCGATTGGCTGACCGCCCACGGCCACCGCTACCGGCACATGGCGCTCACCGCGCGCCCGCTCGCCAGTGCAGGCAGCGCCGCCGATTGGGTCTTCCGCCATTTCGGAAACTACATTCGGTGTTACGGCGTTGTGCCCTCCCGTTTGGACCCCGCCGCGCCCCTCTATGACCGTGACAAAGCCGAATTCCTTCGCTGGTTCGGCGAAGCGGATCTCTTCATCGACGACAATGAAGAAAACGTCGGCGCCGTGCGAACCTTGGGAGTGAACGGCATCCTGTTCCCGCAGCCCTGGAACCAAGCCGGCCGAACCGTTGAAGATACCTTGAAATTGCTCACGGAGCAGGTGGTGACGCGTTGAAGAAACTCTCCGATTACGTGATGGAATATGTGGCCGCTACCGGCGTGAAGCACCTGTTCATGCTCACCGGCGGGGGCTGTATGCACCTGGTGGATTCGGTGGGCCGCACGCCCGGCATCGAATACATCTGCCCACTGCACGAGCAGGCCTGCGCCTACGCCGCCGAAGCCTACGCGGAAGTGACCAACGGCCTCGGCGTGGTACTGGTCACCACCGGCCCAGGCGGCACGAACGCGATCACCGGAGTAGCTGCCGCGTGGCTCGAATCCGCCAGCGTGCTAGTGATCTCCGGTCAGGCCAAGCGCGCGGACCTCATCGGCGATACCGGTGTCCGCTCCATGGGCCAGCAGGAGGTCGCGATCATCCCGGTGGTTACCCCCATCACCAAGTACGCTGTCACCGTACTGGAGCCGGAATCGATTCGCTTTCATCTGGAGAAGGCGGTCTATCTGGCGACCCATGGCCGACGTGGCCCGGTGTGGATCGACATCCCTCTGGACGTACAGGCGTCCGTGATCGATGAGACCTCCCTGCGCGGCTACACGCCGGAGTCCGCCGCCCCTTCGCCAGAATTGGCACACCAAGCCGCGCGCACCATCGAACTCCTCAACCAGGCGGAGCGGCCCGTGCTTTTCCTGGGTAATGGCGCGCGCGGGGCCCATGGCAGCGGAACCCTCGACCGCCTGATCAATCTCCTCGGCATCCCAGTGCTGCTCACCTGGAAGGCCGCGGACATGCTGCCGGAAGAGCACGCGCTTTACGCCGGACGCCCGGGCGCCATCGGCCAGCGCGGCGCCAACTTCACGCAGCAGAACGCGGACTGTCTCGTCATCCTGGGGGCGCGGCTGGATTTGCCCTCCATCGCTTTCAGCCATGATTACTTCGCGCGTGCCGCCACCAAAGTCATGGTTGATATCGACGCCTCCGAACTCGGGAAAATGAAGGCGAAGCTCGATGTCCCCGTCTGCGGCGACGCGGCCGCCTTCGTGGACGAACTGTTGCGCCAAGCCGAAGCGCTTCGCACCCAGGACCGGTCCGCCTGGGTGCGGCGCACCCGGGAGTGGAGCGCGAAGTACCCGGTGGTTCTGCCCGAATACTGGGACCTACAGGGCGCCGTGAATCCCTATGTGCTGATGGACGTACTCTCCGACGAAGCCGCATCGCAGGATATCCTGATTCCCGGCAGTTCCGGCCCGTGCAGCGACATCTTCATGCAGGCCTTTCGCGTGAAGTCCGGGCAGCGCATCGCCAACGCCCCTGGTCTCGGCGCCATGGGCACCGGACTCCCCGGCACGATCGGCGGCTGCCTGGCCAGCGGCCGCCGGCGGACGCTTTGCGTCAACGGCGATGGCGGCTTCCAGTTGAACATTCAGGAGCTGGAAACCGTTCACCGCCTCAACCTGCCGGTCAAATATTTCGTGCTCTGCAACGGGGGCTACGCCTCCATCATGACGATGCAGCGCAATCACTTCCAAGGCCGCTATGTGGGCAGCGAACCCTCCAGCCACTTCACGCTACCCAACGTGCTGCGTGTGGCCGACGCCTACGGCCTCGCCACCGCGCACATTACCAGCCACCAGGACATCCGGGAAAAGGTCCGCGCCGTCCTGGCGCATGATGGCCCCATCGTCTGTGCGGTAGACGTGCCCGCCGACCAGCCCACCGCCCCGCGCGTCACCGCCTCTATGCGGCCGGATGGACGCATGGTTTCCAAGCCCATGGAGGACATGTGGCCGCTTTTGAGCCGTGAGGAGTTCCGCGCCAACATGATCGTCACCCTGGTGAAGGAGGAATGATTGCGCTCGATACGTTGCTCAGTGAAACCGTGGACGCGGCCCTGCGGCGCGAGCGCACCGCGTTCGACGAGCTTGCCGCGCCTTACGAAAGGCGCCTGGTGCTGTTTGGCGCCGGCGGCTTCGGCCGCCGCACGCTCGCCGGGTTGCGCCGCCTCGGCATCGAACCGCTGGCCTTCGCGGATAACAACCAGGGTCTCTGGGGCAAGCAGGTGGAAGGACTGCGCGTGCTCTCTCCGGCGGACGCCGCCGGGGAGTTCGGCGAGACCGCAGCCTTCGTCCTCACGGTGTGGAACGGCCAAGCGAAGGATCGCATGGCAGACCGCATCCGCCAACTTCGCGAGCTAGGCTGCGCGCGCGCGATCCCCGCCGGCAACCTCTTCTGGAAATACCCGGACGTGTTCCTGCCCTACTACCCGCTCGATTTACCTCATAAGTTGCTGCCACACGCAGACGCGGTGCGCCTTGCCTATGCGCTCTTTACAGACGACGCCTCGCGCGCCGAGTACACGTCCCAGGTAGCCTTCCGCCTTCACTTGAACTACGACGTGCTGGCGCGTCCCGGCGCCGAGGAACATTACTTCCCGCCGCTATTCCACCTCCGGGCGGACGAGGTCTTCATCGATTGCGGCGCCTTCGATGGCGATACGATCCGGGCGCTGGTGCGCCGGCAGGGCGCGGCCTTCTCCCGCATCATCGCCTTTGAGCCGGACCCTTTGAACTGGCCGCGCCTGCAAGCCACCGTCGCCGGGCTGCCTCTGGAGATCCGCGGCAAGATCGAGTGCTACCCCAAAGCGGTCAGCGCCGCCACCGGAACCATCCAGTTCGATTCCACCGGCACCGATCTCTCCGCCACTGGAATCGGTGCACTCTCAATCGCTTGCATCACCCTCGACGACGCGCTCACCGGGCGCACCCCCACCATCATTAAGTTCGATATCGAAGGCGCGGAGCCCTCCGCGCTGAAAGGGTGTCGCGCCACCATTGAGCGCAGCCTGCCGCTGCTGGCCGTCAGCGCCTATCACCAGCAGAGCCATTTGTGGGAGATCCCGCTCGCCATCGCCGAAATGTCACGGGATTATCGCTTCGCCCTGCGCCCTCACAGCGCGGAAGCCTGGGACCTGGTTTGCTACGCGGTTCCGCCGGAGCGCTGGCTATGATCCCGCAGCATAGGCCGTGCCCTGTATGCCGCAACGGCGGCGCCACGGTTCTCTTTGAACAGCGCTTCGATCAACTCTCCGGAGCCCACCTGCTCGACGGCTATGACGTGGTCGTCTGCACCGCCTGCGGCGCGGGCTTCGCAGACCGTATTCCCGAACAGGCGGAATTCGACCACTACTACCGCGAGCTCTCCAAGTACGAAGGCGGACACCCCACCGAGACCCGCGCGCCCGCCATCGAGGGACGTTTCGAAGACATCGCCACGCTGCTGCGCCGGTACATCCCGGGCCTC
Organism: Candidatus Solibacter sp.; assembly: GCA_025361425.1. GTDB lineage: Bacteria > Acidobacteriota > Terriglobia > Bryobacterales > Bryobacteraceae > Solibacter. The sequence continues at coordinate 17,130 of JANYAH010000216.1, forward strand.
CACGCGCGCACGCTCGAGATCGGCTGCGGTTATGGACAACTGCTATGGATGCTGCGGCAGCAGGGCTTCACTCAACTCACCGGCGCGGACCCCTCACCGGGTTGTGCCGATGCCGCGCGCCGCTTCTATGACGTCCCGGTGATAGCCAGCACCGTCTTCACCGTGCCTTCGCCGGAGCGGCTCTACGAATTTCTGATCCTCACCGGCGTGATGGAGCACATCCGCGATCTGGATGGTACGGTGAAGCGCTTCCAAGAACTACTCGCGCCTGAAGGCCGCGTCTTTCTCGAAGTGCCGGACGCCAGCCGGCTGGCGCCGGGTATGGATGCCCCCTTTCAGGAATTCAGCGTGGAGCACATCAACTACTTCTCCCCGACCTCCCTGGATAACCTGATGACCCTGCGCGGCTTTCGGGTTGTAGCTTCGGGACGCGCGCTGCGTCCGCTGAATGGCGTCGCGAGCTATACCGCCTGGGGCGTATACGAGAAGAGTGCCGCGCCGCCCGCTTTGCGGAAGGACGACGAAACGTCCGCCGGCCTCTCTGCGTACATCGACGGTTGCCGCAGGCTGGATTTAGAGATGCGCGCGAAGATTCGCCACGCGCTTCCACCGGAAGGCCGCATCCTCGTGTGGGGCGTGGGCGCGCACACCCTACGGCTACTGGCAACCGGCGGCCTCGATCCGGGGTGGATCGCGGCCTTCGTCGATTCCAACCCGAAATATCAGGATCGGGACCTGCGGGGCATCCCCGTGCTCTCGCCGCAAGATTTACGCGGCCGTACCGAACCGATTCTGATCTCTTCGCGCGGTTGCCAGAGCCATATCCAACGGCAGATCCGGGATGGCCTGGGGATGGATAACCCACTAATTCTACTGTACGAACCTTACGAATAATGCAATTGAGTATGACGAACTCATTCTCCGCTATAGCGCACAGCGGCCGGATTCTGGCATAAGGAACCCCGCATGAAATTCATCAGCGTAGTCAGCGGCTGTTACAACGAAGAGGACAACATCCGGGAACTCCACGAGCGGGTATGCCGGGTGTTCGCCAACGAGCTCCCGGAGTACACCTTCGAATTCATTATTATCGACAACGCCTCGCAAGACGGCACGGTCAGAATCCTCAGAGAAATCGCGGCCCGGGACAAGCGGGTAAAAGTTATCGTCAACAACCGCAATTTCGGCCACGTCCGGTCGCCGTACCACGCCATCCTGCAAGCCAGCGGGGAAGCCATCATCGCGATGGCCTCAGATCTGGAAGATCCGCCGGAGATGATTCCGCAGTTTGTCCGCAAGTGGGAGGAAGGCTACAAACTTGTTCTAGGGCAGAAGACATCGAGCGAAGAGTTCTTCGGGTTCTATCTGGCTCGCAGGTTTTACTATTACCTGGTCAATCGATTGTCGGATGTTCCGCTGGTCAAGAATGTGACTGGGTTTGGACTCTACGACCGCCGGGTGATTGAGGACATCCGCAAAATCGACGATCCCTACCCGTATTTCCGCGGCATGATCTGCGACTTGGGATACGAGCAGTTTCTGATTCCTTTCCGCAAGCCTGTGCGCAAGCGCGGGTTTAGCAAGAATAACTTCTACACGCTGTACGATCTGGCCATCCTGGGCATCACCAACCATTCGAAAGTGCCGCTGCGCCTGGCGGTGTTTGCTGGTGTCGGCATGAGTATCGTGAGCTTCCTGGTGGCGTTGGCCTATCTGACTTACAAGCTTCTCTACTGGAACAACTTTAGCGTGGGAACGGCGCCGGTGGTGATTGGAATATTCTTTCTGGGCGCGGTTCAGCTCTTTTCCATAGGCATGCTCGGTGAGTACATCGGCTCCATCTACACCCAGGTGTTGAAGCGGCCACCCGTGATTGAAAAAGAGAGGATCAACTTCGACTAGCCGGCGGTGCTGGGCACCTTTGCCAAACACCATCCCATCGTGTCTCCTCCAATAGGTCCGTGCCAGCGATAGTTGTCCGCTGCAATCAGGCTCCACCCGCAGGAAGTCATCAGAGCCTCGAGTGACTTTGTACCGAAGTAGTTGACGTGTTCGTGCATCAGGCACAGGCCTCTCGGACTCGCCAGGGACAAACCGATCGAAGGCCGGGCGGCCAACAGGACACCGAGTTGCACAATGCGCCTGACCACCAATTCTTTGTCAAACGGGGACTCGAATGGGACCTCGATAAACACCAATGTCTCATCGGATGCCACGCTCCGGATCTGTTCCAGTAAAACCCGTGGGGAGCCAACGTGCTCCAGGACGTTGCTGTTCCAGTGGCAGCCCGGCCGGCCGGGGGACTCGCCCGCGGCCAGTCCGCCCCGAATGATCGCGGCTTCCATGATTCCCACCAGTCCGCCGTGGGAGAAGTGGGACAGGTTGTCGTAGAACGGGTAGACCAGGCTCGCCAGCCGGC
>JANYAH010000233.1 GCA_025361425.1 Candidatus Solibacter sp.
CCATCCTCTCCGGCGGCGGGCGCGCCTCCGGGCCGCTGTCGTTCATGAAGGGCTTCGACGCCTTCGCCGGCGTCATCAAATCCGGCGGCAAGACGCGCCGCGCCGCCAAAATGGTGATCCTCAACGTGGATCATCCCGACGTCGACAAGTTCATCTGGTGCAAGGCCAAGGAAGAGAAGAAGGCGTACACCCTGGTGGAGGCCGGCTACGATGCCTCGCTCGATGGCGAAGCCTACAGTTCCATCTTCTTCCAGAACGCCAACAACAGCGTTCGCGCCACCGACGACTTCATGGAAGCCGCGAGGAGCGGCGAAGACTGGTGGACGAAATCTGTCTCCACCGGACAACCTGTGAAGCGTCACAAGGCGCAGGACCTGATGCGCCAAATCGCCGAAGCCACCCACCAGTGCGGCGACCCCGGCATGCAGTTCGATACCACGGTGAACCGCTGGCATCCCTGCAAGAACACGGCGCGCATCAACGCCTCCAACCCCTGCTCCGAGTACATGTTCCTGGACGATTCGGCCTGCAACCTCTCCTCGCTGAATCTGATGAAGTTTGTCGGACCCGACGGCCAGTTCGATGTGGAAGCGTTCCGTCACGCCGTGGATACCATGGTCCTGGCGCAGGAAATCATCGTCGATAGCGCCAGCTATCCTACCGAGAAGATCGGGCAGAATTCACACGCCTTCCGTCCTCTGGGCCTCGGTTTCGCCAACCTGGGCGCGCTGCTCATGTCGATGGGAGTGCCCTATGACAGCGACCAGGGCCGCGACCACGCGGGCGCCATCTCTGCCATCATGTGCGGCCAAGCCTACCTTACCAGTTCCCGCGTCGCCGAAGCGGTGGGCACTTTTGAAGGCTACGCCGTCAACCAGCAGCCGTTCCTGGACGTTATCCGTATGCACCGCGATGCGGTCAATCGCATCGATGGCCACCACGTGCCCACCGCTATGATGCAGGGCGCCCGGCAGTGCTGGGACGACGCATACGAAAGTGGCCGCCGCAACGGTTACCGCAACGCGCAGGTGACCGTGATCGCGCCCACCGGCACCATTGGCTTCATGATGGATTGCGATACCACCGGCATCGAGCCCGATCTCGCGCTCATCAAGTACAAGAAACTGGTGGGGGGCGGCGTCATTAAGATCGTCAACAATACCGTCCCCGTCGCCCTCATCAAGCTGGGCTATTCGCCCGCGCAGGTGGAGAAGATCGTCACCCACATCGATTCCTCCGGCACCATTGAGGGCGCCACCGAATTGAAGCCGGAGCATCTGCCGGTGTTCGATTGCAGCTTCCGTCCGCAGAACGGTGTGCGTTTCATCCACTACATGGGTCACGTCAGGATGATGGCCGCGGTCCAGCCGTTCATCTCTGGCGCCATTTCCAAAACCATCAACATGCCCGAAGAGTGCTCGGTGGAGGACATCATGACCGCCTACACCGAAAGCTGGAAGCTGGGCTTGAAAGCCGTGGCCATTTACCGCGACAACTCAAAGCGGGTACAGCCGCTCAGTTCGGGATCCGGCAAGGGCGAGAAGAAGAACGCGGGAGCCGTGGCTACTGCCGCCGCCGCCGCCGCGCCGGTGGAGCGCGTGGTCTACCGCCCGGTGCGCCGCAAACTGCCCGACGAGCGCCGCTCCATCACCCACAAGTTCTCCATCGGCGGACATGAAGGCTACATCACGGTCGGCATGTACGACGACGGAACGCCGGGCGAAATCTTCATCACCATGGCCAAGGAAGGGTCCACTATTTCCGGCCTGATGGACGCCTTCGCCACCGCCGTGAGCTTCAACCTGCAATACGGCGTGCCCTTCAAGTTCCTGGTGGATAAATTCGCCCACGTGCGTTTCGAGCCTAGCGGGTGGACCGGGAATCCGCAGATCCCCTACGCCAAATCCATCATGGATTACATCTTCCGCTGGTTGGGCGCCAAGTTCCTCGGTCCGGAATATGCCGTGAGCGAGGCCGGCGAGGCCATGACCCTGCGTCCCACCGAAACCAGTCCGCAGCAGGAACTGCCGTTCAATCCCATGACCACGGATGCCCCCCTCTGTTCGGAATGCGGCTCCATCATGACCCGCAACGGAAGCTGCTACAAGTGCGGCAATTGCGGCGGCACCAGCGGCTGCAGCTAGAATTTTCTTTCCAGAAGTTTGAAGTGGGAGAATCGCAACGCTCCCGGACGGCAACCTTCGTCCGGGAGCCTTTTTTATTGGCAACGACCCCAGGTCACGAACTATGCTGCATGGCTGGTCTCGATGGCCAACCCCTTGCCGAGCGCCTGGAACGCGGCTTCCATCGGATGGGGCCTGGAGTATTCCCCCCTCCTACGGCATCCCCTCGATCGCCGGTACCAGATCCCCCGTCAGCCGCAGCACGCTCCACCTCGCCTTTTCCACCGCGTACTGCGCGTCGTAAAACGCCATCCACTTGCCGTTCTCCGCCACCCGCGCCTCTTCCACCTGGCGCAGCGACAGCCGACCCTCCTGCATCTGTGCCAGATTCACCGACAGTTGCTCGCGCGCCACCTCCAGATCCAGCCGTGCCACCTCCGCCGCCATCCCGGCCTTCTTCACTTCGCGGAACGATTGCTGCAAATCCGCGCCGATCTGGTTGCGCGCGATGTTCAACTGAACCCTCAGGCGCGAAATATCGGCCTCCGTCTGCGACATCTGCGCCTTGACGCCAGGACCGCTGAATACCGGCACCTGGAACGATACGCCGATCTGCCCGTTGTGCCGCTGGAACGTGCGGAAGTAGTCCTCGTAGTGGTTGAATTTGGCGAACAGTCCATACTGCGCCACCAGGTCGACGCGCGGCAACCGCGCCGCCTTCTCGCCGCGCATTTCCAGGCCCTTGGCGGCGATCTGCGATTGCAGTTTGCGCAACTCCTGGTTGGCATCCAGCGCCGCCTGCACCGCGTGCTCTTCCGATTCCGGCAGCGCCGGCGCCGGCCGCTGTTCCGCCACCGGACGCACCCGGTCGTCGGCCGAGAACCCCACCGCAATGCCGAGCGCAGTCTCCGCATTGGCCTGATCGCCGTCCAGCGCCTCCGCCAGTTGCCGCGCCCGCGCCAGTTGCAACGCCGCCTGCTTCTCCACCAGGGGCAGCGCGCGCCCTTCCTTTACTTGCGCCTGAATCGCAGCCAGCACGGTTTGCAGGCTCTCCGCGTCTTTGCGCGCCAGCGTGAGCACACGCGCCGCGCGTTCCGCATTCAGGTAGAGCGACGCGGTTCGATACGCCACCTCATCGCGTTTGCCGGCCACCTCGAAGCCGGCGCCGCGCACATGCTCCTTGGCCTGCGCCACCGCATAACTCTGCTGGCGATTGAAGAGGAACTGGGTCGCGCGCGCCTGAACGATGCTCGGCGCCGAGCCTTCGATGCTCATCGGAAACCCGTTGCTGTACGCCAGGCCGCTGCCCACAGTGACCCGTGGCGCAAATGGGTCCTTCGCCACTTGTACCCCGTATCGCGCGTTCTCTTCGTCCAGCCGCGCGAGCGTGATATCGGGATTCTGACGCACCGCCCGCCCCACCGCCTCGCGCAGCGTCATGGGGTGAATCTCCGCGTGCAGCCGGAAACACAGGGCAATACTAAGGAGGACCGCTCGATTCACCATCCCTTGATTGTAAGCAGACAACGCAGGGGAGAGACCTGCCTGTCCCCAGGCGGCGCGCGTTGCCGCCGCGTGAGGGGAACCCTCCGTGTCCAGTGCCGAGCCCGGTTCTATTTCGTGCAAGGGTCTTGCAAGGGTCAACTCTTCATCTCTGAAAGCCGGAACACTGCTATCATGTGCGGTCTACTTGCGATGTTTGTCGCACGACTAGCGCGGCCGGAAGACGCCGCACGGGAGGAATTATGCCATTCAAAGACTCGACAGCTCCGCTGCTGATTGGTGTTTGCGCCGCGGCTTTGTGCGCGGGTGCCTTGGCCGCGCTGGAGGCGCCGCAGGCTCCAGCGGCGCCCCAAGGCCAGCAGGCCGCCCCCGGCGGGCGTGGCGGCGGGCGCGGGGGAGCCGCTGCCGGCGTTTTCGCGGCGGCCGATTCGAATAAGGACGGTTCTGTCTCGCGCGAGGAGCTGAAGGCCGCCTTTGCCAAGTGGCTATCCGATGGCGATGCCGGCAGGACAGGCTCACTGACGCAGGATCAGCTTGCGGGCGCGGTGAATGCCGCATTGCCTCAGCCCGCGGCGCCAGCCGGCGGTGGTGGTGGCCGGGGCGCCGCGCCCCAGAACCAGACCGCCAAGCCGGCCGACGTGGAGAAAATGATGGCCGCATTGCCCGCCAAGGCGCCGGCCAAGCCGAAGCAGCCTCGCAAGGTGCTCGTCCTGGCCAAGGCCAACGGCTATGTGCACTCGTGCATCCCGCTCGCGGCCAAGGCCGTCGAAGCGCTCGGCATCAAGACCGGCGCCTGGTCCACCACGGTTACCTATGATCCGGCCGCCATCACCGCGCAAAATCTGAAGCAGTTCGATCTGGTATTCCTGGACAACACCACGGGAGCCTTCCTGGACGACGCGAACGACCCGTCGGCGTCGGACGCCCGCAAGAAGGCGTTGCTCGAATTTGTCAGGTCCGGCAAGGGGCTGGCGGGGATTCACGCCGCCGCCGATTCCTACCATGAACAATCCCGCGCGGGCCGGAGCGGCGCCGCGACAACTGCCGCGGGTGGCCGTGGCGGCGGCGCGGGGGCGGTCCTCGCCTCGCAGATGCTGGCCGCCGGCGACAAGAACAGCGATCAGAAGCTCAGCCGCGACGAGTTGAGCGCGCTGGCGGACGTCTGGTTCGACCAACTCGACACGGAAAAGGCCGGTAAGGTGAGCCAGCAGAATTTCACGGCGCGGTTCGCGTCGGTCCTGCCTCCGGCGCCGCCCGCCGCCCCCCGCGGCGCCCAGCCGGGCCGCGACACCCAAGTGGCCACATGGCCCGACTTCAACAAGATGATTGGCGGTTTCTTCAAGTTCCACTGGTTGGACCCGCAGCTCATTACCACTAAAATCGACGACCCCAAGAGCCCGGTTACCGCCATGTTTCACGGCCAGTCGTTCGAGATCCACGACGAGACCTATACGTTCGGCATGGACACGTATTCCCGCACGAACCTGCACGTCCTGACCAGCATCGACTACGACAAGATGAGCGACGCGGACAAGGCGAAGGAAGACTATCCGCGCGTCGACCACGACTACGGTTTGAGCTGGATCCGCCGCGAGGGCAAGGGCCGCGTCTTCTACGAAGCACACGGCCACAACGAAAAGGTCTACGCCATCGCGCCGATGTTGGAGCACGTCCTGGCCGGCGTGCAATACGCGCTCGGCGATTTGAAGGCCGACGATAGCCCAAGCGTGAAGCCAAAGAAGTAGCCCAGGGAAACCTGCACCACGAAGGCGGGCAAGAAGCCCGCCTTATACAAGTTCAGCCAAAGGAACGCAAATATCCGGATCTTCCGTCTGGAGAATGCCGTCCTTCACTTCCTGTACGGATTCCAGTGTGTACACAAACGCGCGCCGCGTACGCGGGTGAAGCGGCCAGGCATAGCGCACGCCGACGTTGGGGTAGTGGTCAAACCGCTCTTCCAATCCAACTTCACGCTACGAAATCGCTGGCAGTTGTCTGAAAGTCGTTGACAATATACAGACAATGAGAGCATCATACATTAAATCAAGAATTCTCGCTGTTCTCGTCACGGGTCGCATGCTTCTTTGCCCAGAATTGCCGGGGTATGGTGTGCGGCGTAGTCACCGACGGGAGTTCGTCAGTGAGTGCCGAAAGTTTCGTTACCGATGCTAAACAGCAAAACCGGTGTCAGAGCCGTCGAGAAGACCAACGTGAAAGGCCGATACTTTTTCGCCTTGCGGCTTGCCATCGCCATCAAAGTACAGTATTCGTTAGTCTCGCAAATTCAATAGGTTAGGGGTATAAGTATGAGATTGCATCGTTTTGCATTCAATCTGATAACAGCAACGTTGCTGTTATTTATGTTATCTTCCAGCGGACTGGCCCAGAGCTACCGCGGCCGCGTTCAAGGTGTAGTGACAGACCAAAGCCAGGCGGTAATCGTCGGCGCGAATGTCGTTCTCCTAAACGTCGCCACGGGCGTTAAGGCAGTGCGCAAAACCAGTGAAACCGGCCTGTATCTCTTTGATTTAGTAGATCCAGGCAACTATTCCGTTTCCGTGGACTCCGTAGGCTTCGGCAAGTTTGTTCAAGAGAACATCAACGTGCAGATGCGCGGCGACGTGACGGTAGACGTCAATCTGAAGACGGGGGCGGTGCAAGAGAGCGTTACCGTCACCGAGTCCCCGGTTGCGGTGCAGTTCAACTCCAGCAACAAAGATTTTACGCTGGATTCCAAGTTGACCGAGGAGATTCCTCGTATCGACCGCAATCCCTTCAAATTAACGTTGCTGGCGCCATCCGCGGTGAACACCCGCGGCGAGATGCTGCCCTACCACTCATGGGCGGCGAACAGCGTTGACCTGGGCGGCGGCACCAACCTGAAGAATGACCTCCAGGTGGACGGCAGCCCCATCGGCCTGGGCCACAAGAACAGTTATTCGCCCAACCCGGACGCCGTGCAGGAAGTGGTGGTCTCGCAGAACAGCGTGGACGCCGAGTCCGGCCACAGCGCCGGCGGCCTGATCAGCATGACGTTGAAATCGGGCACGAACGATTGGCATGGCACCGGATTCTACCTGGGTCGTTATCCCTGGCTGAACGCCGAGGCGGACCGCACGCGGTTCACCAAGAACGCGCAACGGCAGCATATGATGGGCGGAACACTCGGTAACGCCATCATCAAGAATAAGCTGTTCAATTTCTTCTCGCTGGAGTACTGGAAAGTCGGTTACCCCAGCAGCTACACGACGACGATTCCGACAGCGCTGGAACGCGGCGGTGACTTCTCCAAGTCGCTCAATATCGGTGGCGGCGTCAAGACGATTTTCGATCCCTATACGACGGTGCTGAACCCCTCGACGGGGGCCATAACGCGCACCCCGTTTGCGGGCAACGTCGTGCCGAAGAACCGCTTCGACCCTCTCTCGGCGTCCTTGATGAGCAATTTCTGGGACCCGAATAGTGCCGGCGACAATATCACCGGCGTGAATAACTTCAAAGCAGGCTACGTCGAGACGTATAACTACTACAACTTCTCCGACCGCGTGGACTACAACATCAACGACAAGTGGAAGGTTTACGGCCGTATCGGCCGGTACCACACCACGGATATCAGCCCGAACGCCACGCCCAACCAATCTCAGTTGTACGCACCGACGGGCACCCTAAGGGCTTCCACGCAGATTTCTGGCGATGCGGTCTGGACCGCGAACTCACGCACCGTGGTGAACTTCCACGGCGACTGGCACAAAGTCATCGACGCTTACGTTTCGGACAGTCTTGGCACGGAAGGTTGGGGCAAAATTTGGCCATCCAACCCCTGGTACAAGGACTATCAGACCGCCTCACCCGGCGTACCGGTCTACTTCCCGGGAATGAACATCGGCGGCAATGGATTTGGCGGGCGCGGGTTCTACTGGGACCAGAAGCCTCAGGGCCAAGCCTATAGCGCCAAGATCGCGCAACAGCACGGATCTCACTTCCTGAAGGCCGGCATTGAGCACCGGCGCGGCTACGGCGTGACCTTCGTCGGCAACACGTCGAACTTCTACTTCCCCGTGGATGTCACTGCCAACTCCTACATCAGCCCGGACACCAAGCTTACGGGCAGCGGTTTCGCCACGTTCCTGCTGGGTGCGCTGGACGGCAGTTCGCAGATGATCGGCGGCCCTGCCCCTGACCCCCATGTTCAGTATTGGGGTATGTACCTCCAGGACGACTGGAAGGTGAGCCGCCGCCTGACGGTCAACCTTGGCTTGCGCAATGAATATGAATCGGCCTGGTCCGATCCGCTGCACAATATGTCGCAGGGGCTGGATCTATCGCAGCCGATCGCCGAAATGAAAGCGACGCCTCCGAACATGCCGGCAAGCGCTCTGGCGCTGGTGGGCAACAACTATTACAAGTACAACGGCCAATGGCAATGGACTTCGAAAGAGCACCCCGGTACCTGGGATGCGCCGAAGCTCGCTCTGGCGCCCCGCGCCGGCGCGGCCTTCAAGATCAACGACAAGACGGTGTTGCGTGCGGGCTACGCGCGCTACGTGATCCCCTCCGAGTTGACCTTGAGCCAAGCTCCAGTGTCAGGCTTCGAGACGGTCAGCTTCCTCGAGCCTCCGTTCTTCGGCGTGAAGGGATATCAGAATACGCAGGGGCTGCTGCAGGGCATTCCGCAGCAGACTATCTCCAATCCGTACCCTGCGAACAATCCCTTGTTGACGATCAACGGAAAGGCCTACGGAACCAATTTGGGCCGCGGCGGAGCTCCGCTGCTGTGGTACCCGAAGAATTTCAAGAAGGCTTACAACGATCGCATCAACATCAACTTCCAGCACCAAATGCCTGCCCAGATCATGGTTTCGGCCACCTACTTCCTGAACCTGGGCGACCAGCACTACACGAAGGCGTTCAACAACATGGATCCCCGCATTCAGGTTGCGCAACAAGGCGCCATCACCACGAACGTGGACAACCCGTTCTACAACTACCTGACACCGGCTCTGTTCCCCGGTCCTTCGCGGAACCAGAAGACTGTGTCTCTGTCATCGTTGCTGAGACCGTATCCCCAGTATGGAGGCCTCTACGAGGTTGCCACGCTGGGCGCCAGCGAGCGTTATCACTCGCTGGAATTGAAGGCGCAGAAGGCCTACAGCAAGGGCTACCACTTCCTGGTCGCCTACGTTTTTATTCGCGAGAAGACTCAACAGTTCTTCAACGGACTCGACGAATACCAGAACAACCTGACCTATCAGAACAGCAATCAGCCGCGTCATCGCGTGACGGTCGCAGGCAGTTATGAGCTTCCGTTCGGGGTGGGCCGCACGTTCCTGAAGAGCACAAACAGGGCAGTGGATGCCGTTCTCGGTGGCTGGAAAGTTACCGGGGTCTCGACGTGGTCCACAGGCTCCATTCTGCGGTTCGGGACAATGAACTACGACGGCAGCAATCCGACCGTATCCAATCCCACACCGGAGAAGTGGTTTAACACGGCTGCGTTTACCAAGATCGCCGCCAACACGTTCGTCATCCGGTCAAATCCGCTGCAGTTCGACAATCTGACGGGTCCGAAGTACTTCACGTTGGACGGCACACTCTCCAAGAACATCAAAATCACGGAGAAAGTTAAGGCGGAACTCAAGATGGCGGCCTATAACGCCCTCAATCGTCTGAGCCGTGGCAACCCGAACACGGACGTCAATAGCTCGCAGTTCGGCCAGGCCCTGTACCAGGGATCGCCCTCCGCGACGTTTGGTCCGCAAACCCAGGAGATGGGCAATGTCTCCGGTCGGCAGGTCGAAATCGGCCTAAGGATCGTCTTCTAAACCACGCCGAAGACTGCGTCACTCCCATCCGCGCGGAGGTTCGAGGGTTCTGCCCTCGGGCCTCCGCGCGGGTCTTTGTTAGCCCCCGTATTTCCACTTGGCGACAGCGCATATACTAAGCACAGTAAGATTTCGCTATGGCTCTTTTCACCCGGCGGACAGCCCTCAGTCTATTCACGCTCCCAATTGTCGATCTGCACGGCCAAATCCAGGGCATGGCCTCCCGCGGTGTGAAGGCGGCGCCTCGCGGCAAGCCTTCGGGGCTGCCTTTCCAGGCGCGCTTCACCGACGTGGCCCGGCAAGCCGGACTGAAGGAGATTGTTGTCGCCGGGCACACCGACCACGCCGACTATATCGTCGAAGTGATGACTGGGGGAGCTGCATTTTTTGACTACGACAATGACGGCTGGCTGGACATTCTGGTGTTATGTGGCTCCCGATTCGGCGATCCACCCCCCAACGCATCCAACCGCCTTTACAAAAACAACCGCGATGGTACCTTCACGGATGTAACCGAAAAGGCCGGGCTGTTCCGCACCGGATTCGCGCAAGGTGTCACCATCGGCGACTATAACAACGATGGCTTCGAAGACATCTTCATTACCTACTACCCCCACAACGTCCTTTACCGCAATAACGGCGATGGGACGTTCACGGATGTGACCAAGGATGCGGGGCTCTTGAACTCAGCGCCGCGTTTCGGTTCCGGTTGCGCGTTTGTCGATTATGACCGCGATGGCCATCTGGACTTGTTTGTTTCCAACTACGTCACCTTCGACATGAAAACCATCCCGCGGCCAACTGATGCCGGCGCCTGCAACTACCTGGGAGTGCCGGTGAATTGCGGTCCGCGCGGCCTGCCCTATGGCCACCACTCTTTGTATCGCAACAATGGCGACGGCACTTTCACGGATGTCACCGCGAAGTCGGGCATCGGTAAGGTGGATGGCGGCTTCGGCCTGACCGTGGTTGCCGCCGATTTCGACAACGACGGCTGGCCGGATATCTACGTGGCCTGCGATTCAACCCCCAGTCTGTTATTCCACAACAACCACGACGGCACCTTCACGGAACAGGGGTTGGATTGCGGCGCCGCCTTGAGTGAGGACGGCATGGAACAGGCCGGCATGGGCTTGGGCATAGGCGATTTCAACCTGGACGGCCACCTGGACATCGTCAAGACGCACTTCAAGGACGACACACCCGCCGTGTACATGAATGACGGCAAGGGCAACTTCCGGGACGTGACAATTCGCTCCGGGCTGGGGGTGGAGACACGATTTGTGAACTGGGGTGTGGGCGTCGTCGACCTGGACAACGATGGCAATCCGGACATCTTCTCGGTGACCGGCAATATCTATCCGGAGGTGGAAAAGAAGTTCCCCCTCGTGGCGCACAAGACGCCTCGCGTCCTGTTCCGGAACCTCGGCAAGGGACAGTTTGAGGAGTTGATTGGAGCGGCCGGCCCGGGCGTGGAGGCCGCGCACTCCAGCCGGGGTTGCGCGTTCGGCGACTTCGACAACGATGGCGATATGGACATCCTGATCGTCAATCAGAACGAACCTCCGTCTCTGTTGCGCAACGATGTCAGCGGCGGCCATCATTGGATCAAGGTGAAGTTGGCCGGCGTAAAGTCGAATCGAAGTGCGATTGGCGCTCGCGTGACGGTGCGATATGGCGGAAACGTGCAAGCGCAAGAGGTGCTCAGCCAGTCCTCCTACTTGTCCGTGAGCGACACGCGCCTGCATTTCGGACTGGGGGCGGCGAAGACCGCGGATATCGAGATCCGTTGGCCGATGGGGCAAGTGGAGAAGCTCACAGCGGTGGCGCCGGACCAGCTGATCTATGTTACGGAGGGTTCCGGAATCACTCGCACGCAAAAATTCAGGCAGGCGTGAGCTATGGTCCACGTGAATGGGTGCTTGAAATTCCTTTGTCTTCTTGCTGGCGCCGTGCTGTTGCTGGCGCAGCGGCCACCGGTGGATGAAGCGTGGGACCTTCTGGCGAAAGGTGAGCGCGCCAAGGCTGCTCAGGTATTGCAGAACATCATCAAGGCCAATCCGCGCGATGCCACCGCACGGCTCGTGTTGGGCAGTTTGTTGGCGGAAGAAGGGAAGCGGACGGAAGCCCTGGCGCAACTTGAGGAGGCGGTCCGGCTGCGGCCGCGTTCGGCGGAGGCGCACCATGCGTTGGGCGAGGCGCTACGGGGTTTCGGCGACAGGGGCCCCGCGCGTAGCGAGTTCGAAAAGGCTGTCGCCTTGGATCCGAACTTCGCGCAGGCGCGCGTCGACCTCAGTGTGGCCCTGCTTGAGGCGCGCGAGTTTAACGGTGCTGCCGTGCACCTGGATCGGGCCATTCTTCTGCTGTCGAAGAAGCCGGATGCGGCCTATCCGAAATACCTGCGGGCCAAGATCCACACCGAAAATGGTGAAGTGGGAAAGGCCGCCGCGGAGTTGACCCAGGCGGTGACGCTGCGGGGTGATTTCGCAGAGGCGTGGTCCGACCTGGGCCTGGCTCGAAAAACTCTTTTGGATGACGCGGGGGCCCTGATGGCCTTCCGGAAATCGGTAGAAGCGGATGCTGAGAACGCCGTGGCCCAGTATCGTCTCGGTGCGGAGTACCTCCGGCAGGGGCTGGCGCACCAGGCGGTGCCGCATTTGCAGGCTGCGTACCGCCTGAATCCGGCGGACCAGTCCACGCTGAACAGCCTCCAGTTGGCGCTTCGCCAGGACGGGAAACTGGAGGAGTCCAAGCAGATCAAGGAGAAGCTGGCCGAGGTGCTTCGCAATATCGACACGGAGAGCCAAGGCGCTTTCGCCGCGCTCCGCTTGAACAACGAGGGCGCCGCACTGGAGAAGGCCGGTGACTTGAGAGGGGCGCGTGAGAAGTACCGGGAAGCTTTGGTACTGGATCCGACGCACATCGGGATCCGCGTGAATTTCGCGGTGGCCTCGCTGAGGATGGGCCAGTGGGTGGAGGGCATCTCCCAGTTGCGGGAGGCGCTACGCCGGGATCCGGAGAACGCGCAGGTCAAGACCGCGTTGGAAGACGCGCTGCAACAGGCTCCCCCGGAGTTCGGGGGAAGGGGAATGGCGCTGCCTGTCCGGAAACCCGTCCAGCCGGATTGACGCGGCGCCATCGGCCTTGTGCTGAGCGCACGGCGATTGCTTCCGTCACCCGTATGGCCCGCCCAACTTCACACCCTGCGCAGGAGCATGGCGGAGTTCTTGCTGCCGAAGGCGATGCAGTTGGCAATGGCATGCTCGACCTGGAGCTTGCGCCCTATGTCGGGCACGTAATCCAGATCGCAGTTGGGGTCTGGCTCTTCCACGTTGATGGTGGGCGGCACCACGCCGTCGCGCATGGAGAGCAGGATGGCGGCAATACCGGCGGCTCCGCAGGCGCCCTGCGGATGGCCGATCATGCTCTTCAAGGAGGAGCCCGCCAGTTTGTAGGCGTGCTCGCCGAAGGCCAGTTTCACGGCGCGGGTTTCGATGCGGTCGTTGAGTTCCGTGGAGGTGCCGTGATAGTGGATGTACTGCACGTCGGTGGGCGCAATGCCACCCTCTTTGAGCGACATGCCGATGGCGCGCGCCGGCTCTTCGCCGCACTCTTCCAGACGCACCCGGTGATAGGCTTCGCAGGTGGAGGCGTAGCCGGCGATCTCGCCGTAAATGTGGGCGCCGCGCGCCTTGGCCCGCTCCATCTCTTCCATCACGAAGAACCAGGAGCCCTCGGCCAGCACGAAGCCGTCGCGATCTTTGGAGAAGGGCCGGGAGGCGCGCGTTGGCTCATGGTTCCAACGCGTGGACATGATGCGCATCAACTGGAAGCCGCGCAAGATCAGCGGGGCGATGGGCGAATCCACGCCGCCGGTCACGACGGTATCCAGCACGCCCGCCTGAATGTTGCGGTAGGCATAGCCCATGGCGTCGGTGGAGGACGTGCAGCCGGTGGACACGATGTGGCTCAGCCCGCGAAACCCGAAACGCATGGAGACTTCGCTGGCCAGCGTGCCGATGGTGCCGGTGGGGATAGTGTACACGCTGCACTGCTTGATCAGGCCGGCGTAATAGAGCCGGTATTGCTCTTCGGTGAAATCCTGGCTACCGCCTCCGGAGCCCACGAGGACACCGATGCCGCGCAATTCGTCGCGGGACATGGCTTTGACGTCGAGCCCGGCATCGGCCACGGCCTCTTCGACGCTCGCCACGGCGAGGGGGACGGCGCGCGAAACGTGCGGGCGGTCCTTGATCTCCACGTACTTTTTCTCGTCGAACTCGTCGGGAATTTCGCCGGCTACCTGCACTTGATAAGCGGAAGGGTCGAAGCGGGTGATCCGGCGGACCCCGCTCACGCCGTTCCGCGTAGCTTCCCAAAAGCGTTCACGCCCGATTCCGTTCGGGCTGACCGCGCCAATCCCTGTAATGACTACACGCCGCATTGATTTTACTTTGCCTTTAGTCTTCCGGTCAGTATAGGCTGAAACTTATGAATAGCACGGCACACCGGCCGGCGAAGCCGCTCGCAATTTTCCTGGCTGGACTCCAGGCGGGCATGATCGGTATTTGCTGGATGCTGGCATGGCTGGGCTTGAGTGCGATGGAGCAGCTCCGGAGTTTCTGGACAGCGGAGAATCTGATGGCCAGCGTATTTCACGGCGACGCCGCGCTTCGCCGAGGCTTCGGCTCCAGCACGCTGAGCGGTCTCGCGCTCTACCTGCTGATCTACAGTCTGTTGGGAGCCGTGTTTGCCGCTGGAATTCGGAACCGCTTCACCGGCCTGGGGACGGTGCTCCTGGGCGTGCTGTTTTCGGTGGGCTGGTACTGCCTGTGGTTTCGCGCGCTCGGCCCAAGAATGATGCCGCTGGTCTGGCTGCTGCACGCCGAGGGCAGCACCGCCTTTGGCCACGTAATCTTCGGAGCCTTGCTGGCTCGCTTCCCGGTTTATCTGCCCAAGTGGAAGCCAGCGGCCAACGATGCGCCCCCCGCGAAAGAGCCGCCCCCCCAAACACCCGCGGCGACACAAACCAGTGGAGCGATCCCGACCGATCCCGACTTGAGTTGAGCGGAGCAGTTACCCGAGCTCCAGTTCGATTTTTTTCGCCGCCGGGTCGAGCTTGCTGATGCGGAAGCTCCGAATCTGGCCGCTGCGCGGGCCTTCGGCCTTGGATCCGCCGCCTTGGCCACCCTTCCAGCGGGCCTGCAACATGGACGTCAAGGAAGACAGGTCGACACTTTCCGGGCTGGATTTTTCTTCTTCCTTGGGAGCGTCCGCACTCAAGCGGCAAGTGGCGTGGACACCTTCGCCCAGTTCCACCTTGGCGCGCGAACCGGAAACGTCGGTCATGCGGCCAGTCACCACGTCGCCTTCCTTGTGCTCGGCGATATACTCGTCGAGACTGGTGGGAATCAGTTGCCTCATGCCGAGACGCATACGGCGCTTCTCCACATCGAGTTCGAGCACCAACGCCTTAACCACCTGCCCGGTGTGCAGCACATCCTGGGGATGATTGATGCGCTTCTCCGCGCTGACATCGCCCACGTGGACCATGCCCTCGACGCCTTCGGCCACCTGCACGAACGCGCCGAACTTCTGGAGGCTGGTGACGGGACCTTCGACCACCGAGCCCACGGCAAATTTCTGCGCCGCGCCGGCCCAGGGATCGCCCAGCGCCTGTTTGAGACCGAGCGAAATGCGCCGGTCCGGGGCATTGACACCCAGCACGACCACCTCGACGGTATCGCCCGCATTCACCACATCGGAGGGCTTCCGCACGTTCTTGGTCCAGGACATTTCGGAGAGATGCAACAGACCTTCGATGCCCTTTTCCAGTTCGACGAAGGCGCCGAAATCGGTGACGCGCGTCACGCTGCCATTGACGCGCTCGCCCACCTTATACTTGTCGGCGACCAGGTCCCAGGGGTGCGGCTGTAGTTGCTTGAGTCCGAGCGAAATGCGTTTCTTAGCGGGATCTACCTTTAGGATCCGCGCCTCCACCTTATCGCCTACCTTGAGGACGTCGGAGGGCTTGTTAACGCGGCCCCAGGAGATATCGGCCACGTGCAGCAGGGCATCCACCCCACCGATATCGACGAAGGCGCCGTAGTCGGTCAGGCTGCGCACGGTACCGTGCACCGTCTCACCTTCTTTGACTTCGGAGTAGCGCTTGTCCTTCTCGACGCGCTCCTCCTCTTCGAGGACGGCGCGGCGGTCCACCACCACGTCTTCATCGGCGACATCGAGCTTGATGATGCGGCAGCGGATTTCCTGGCCGACCAGCTTTTCCATTTCGGCGGCATCGCGAGCGCCGCTACGCGACGCCGGCATGAAGGCACGAACGCCCACATCGACGCTGACGCCGCCTTTGACCACGCCGGAGACCACGCCGGCAATGGCGCTCTTGTCCGCGAATACCTTCTCTAGGGCGGACCAATCCTTCGGCCGCTCCACCTTGAGGCGGGAAAGCTCGTAGTAGCCCTCCTGGTCGCGGCCTTTGATAGAGACCGGCAACTTGTCGCCAACCTTCGGCGAGTCGCCGGAGGCCTGGAACTCCGCGAGGGGGATGATGCCTTCAGTCTTGTAGCCGATATCGAGGAAGACCGATTCGCCGGTGACGACGATCACGGTGCCTTCCAGTCCGCGCTTGCCCTCTTCGCGGATGCGATGAGTGTGGGACTGTTCGTACTCGGAAAGAATATCGCCAAAAGACTCGTCAGGCTCGTTGGTGGTTGGGGACTTCGGATCGACAGGCCGATCCTGGTCCAGCATGCTTGGGTTGGACATGGGACGTTACTTAAACATTGTGGCATAATCCCGACTGGGATATCTCGCGTGCCAGAAAGTCTATTCTTCAGGTGGTTACGGCTGATCCGTCCGCAGGATTTCGTCTGGATCCCTCTGTTCATCGCTCTGGCCGCCACCAGCGAGATTCTGGACGTATTCGTGGTGGTTCCACTGGTCGCTCTGGGACTGGTGCAAGTGCTGGAGCCGAAGCTTCCGGTGCTGGGTTCGGCGCGCTGGCGAGGGGCGTGGATCTTGCTGAAACTGGTCCTGGTCTACCTGTTGATCGCGTATACGGGCGGGATTCAGAGCAACTTCTGGCTGTTGCTGCTGCTGCCGGTGGTTTCGGCGGCAACGGTATCGGGCGTGATGGGCACGATGGTGTTCACGGCGCTGGCCGCCTGCGCCTATCTCTCTTTCCTTCTCTTCCTGGACTGGGAAAAGTTCGTCCTGGAGCGGCCGGAGATCGAGGGAATGATTCAGCGGCTGGTTTGCCTGTTCATGGTGGGAAACCTGGCGAATGTGCTGGCGGAGGCGCTGCGCGTGCAAAGCGAGAAGCACCGGCGAGCCGCGGAGCATTTGGCGGAGGCGAACCGTCAGGTGCTGCTGGCGCACGAGGCGGTGCGGCGCTCCGATAAACTGGCGGCGCTGGGGCAACTCACCGCGGGGTTGGCGCACGAACTACGCAATCCGCTGGGCACCATCAAGGCGTCGGCGGAGATGTTGAACCAGCAACTCAGCGCGGAGAATGAAGTGGCGCGCGAAGTGGCGGGGTTCATTTCGACGGAAGTGGACCGCACCAATTCGCTGGTCACGCGATTTCTGCAATTCGCGCGCCCGCTGCGGCTGCACCTGGAAACCGCGGACCTGGCGCAATTGCTGGACCGGGCGATCGCCGGTGCGGAGCGGGAGGCGCCGGGGATCGCGATCTATCGGAATTATGCGCTGGAGATTCCAGCCTTCTCCTTCGATGCGGAGTTGTTGGAGCGGGTGTTCTACAATTTGGTGCTAAACGCGGCCCAGGCCACTGCCCACGGGGGCACGGTGACGGTGAAGACGCGCGCCGAAGGGCGCACGGCCGAGATCGCGGTGATCGACCGCGGAGTGGGGATCGACGCGGCCCAGATGAAGGATATTTTCAATCCGTTTTTCACCACCAAGCCCGAGGGGGTGGGGCTTGGCCTGGCGATTGTCGCCAAGATCGTGGACGAGCACGGCGGTAAGATAGCAGTAGAGAGCGAACCCGGCAAAGGTAGCATCTTCTGCGTCTCGCTGCCCATGGATCCGGCGCCCTCCCCACCCGCCGAATGAAGAAACGCATCCTGGTTGTCGAAGACGAAGAGAAACTCCGTCGCGTGCTCGAATTGCAACTGATGTCCGCCGGGTTCGAGGTGGACAAAGCGGCGAGCGCCGAAGAAGGATTGAAACTGGTGGACCGCGCCGCCATGGTGCTGACCGATCTGAAGCTGCCGCATATGGATGGGCAGGAGTTCCTGGCGCTGATCCGGCGGCAGAACGCGCAGGTGCCGGTGGTCATGATGACGGCGTACGGCAGCGTGGAAACGGCGGTGGAAGCAATGAAGGCCGGCGCCACCGATTTTCTGCTGAAGCCGTTTTCGCTGGAGCACCTGATGCAGGTGGTGCATAAGGCGCTGGAGGTGCGGGCGCTGCGCGACGAGAATCGCCAGCTCAAGGAAGAACTGGGGCGGCGCTACGAATTCGACAACATCATCGGGCGGAGCGCGGCGATGCAGGAGATTTTCGCGGCGATCGAGCGCGTGGGGCCCACCCGCGCCACCGTGCTGTTGACGGGAGAAAGCGGCGTGGGCAAGGATTTGATCGCTCGCGCGATTCACTTTCATTCCCCCCGCAAGGACCGGCCGCTGGTGAAGATCAACTGCTCGGCGATCCCGGAGAATTTGATGGAGAGCGAGCTCTTTGGTTACGAGAAGGGCGCGTTCACGGGTGCGCAGACGACCAAGCCGGGCAAGTTCGAGCAGGCGGACACGGGGACGGTATTTCTGGACGAGATAGGCGACGTGCCGACGGCGATTCAGGTGAAGCTGCTGCGGGTTTTGCAGGAGCGGGAATTTGAGCGGTTGGGAAGCAATGTGACGCGGCACATCGATATACGCCTAATAGCGGCGACCAACCAGGATCTGCGAGCGGCGCTGGAGCAGGGGACGTTTCGCGAGGACCTCTACTACCGGCTGAACGTGGTGCCGCTGAATATTCCGCCGTTGCGGGAGCGCAAGGTGGACATCCCGACGCTGGCCAATCACTTCGTCAGTAAGCTGGCTCCGGAGACGGGGTGCCGGGTGGAATCGATCACCGAAGCGGCGATGGAAAAACTGGTGGCGTACCACTGGCCGGGCAATGTGAGAGAGCTGGAGAACGTGATCGAGCGCAGCCTGGTGATGGCGACGGAGACGCAGTTGGATGCGAGCGATATCAAACTGGAGAGCGCGCCGCGGCCTCGGGGGGTGGGCGATTCGCATTTCCTGCCGGAAGGGCTGAGTCTGGATCAATACGAGCAGGACATCATTAAGGAAGCGCTACGGCGGGCGGACGGGAATAAGAGTCAGGCGGCGCGGCTGCTGGGGCTGACCAGAAATGCCCTGCGCTATCGGTTGACGCAGATGGGGCTGGAGAGTTGAGCGGCTAGGGGAGATGCGATTCAACGCAGAGATGCGGAGATCGCGGAGATGAGCGCAGAAAAAGGCAAGAACAAGTTCCAGGGGATCTTTATGCTAACCGATCGACTGTCATACCAAGCGCTGGAAGCGCACTACCAACAGATTCACAAGCGGCATCTTCGCGATCTCTTTAAGGAAGATGCGGGACGCGGCGAGCGCATGAGCGCGGAAGCGGCGGGACTGTATCTGGACTACTCGAAAAACCGGATCACGGGTGAGACGCTGCGCCTGCTGACGGCGCTGGCGGACGATTGCGGATTGCGGGAGCGCATCGACGCGATGTTCCGGGGAGACAAGATCAACGTCACCGAGGGTCGCAGCGCGCTGCACACGGCGCTGCGCGCGCCGCGGGGCCGATGTCTGGCGGCGGCAGCGGTGCCAGACGCGGGCAAACCGGTCCACAAGGTGCTGAGTCGCATGGCGAAGCTCGCCAACCAGTTGCGCGCGGGCGAATGGCTCGGATTTACGGGGAAGCCGATTTGCAACATCGTGAACATCGGCATCGGCGGCAGCGATCTGGGGCCGGTGATGGCGTACGAGGCGCTGCGCCGCTACAGCAAGCGCAAGCTCAAGTTCCGTTTTGTATCGAACGTGGACGGCACGGATTTCAAAGAAGCGACGCGGGGTCTGTCGCCGGAGAAGACGCTGTTCATTGTGGCGTCGAAGACCTTCGAGACGTTGGAGACGCTTACGAACGCGGAATCGGCGAAAGAATGGACGTTGAAGAAACTGCGCAACCCGGCGGCGGTGGCGCGGCACTTCGTGGCGGTCTCGACGGCGGAAAAAAAGGTGGCGGCGTTCGGCATCGACACCAAGAACATGTTCGGGTTCTGGGACTGGGTGGGCGGGCGGTACTCGATGGATTCGGCGATCGGGCTATCCACGATGATCGCGATCGGTGTGAAGCATTTCAGCGAGATGCTGGACGGATTCCACGCGATGGACGAGCATTTCCGGACGACGCCGTGGGAGCGGAATCTGCCGGTGCTGATGGGGCTGTTGACGGTCTGGTACAACAACTTCTTCGGCGCGCAGACGGTGGCGGTGCTGCCCTACGACCAGTACCTGAAGCGCTTCCCGGCGTACTTGCAGCAACTCACAATGGAGAGCACGGGGAAAGGGGTGACGCTGGACGGGGAGGCGATCGCGACATACCAGACGGGGCCGATTTTCTGGGGCGAGCCGGGCACCAACGGCCAGCACTCGTTCTACCAGTTGATTCACCAGGGGACGAAGCTGGTGCCGTGCGATTTCATCGGCTTCCGCAAGACGCTGAACCCGCTGGGCAGGCATCACGATCTGCTGATGGCCAACGTGTTCGCCCAGAGCAAGGCGCTGGCATTCGGGCAGGTGGCGCCGGCGGGGGAGCCCTATCGGAACTTCGAAGGGAACCGGCCGAGCAATACGATTCTGGCGGAAAAGCTGACGCCGGCGATTCTGGGAGCGCTGGTGGCGCTGTACGAACACAGCGTATTCACGCAGGGCGTGGTGTGGAACATCAATCCGTTCGACCAGTACGGGGTGCAGTTGGGGAAGGTGCTGGCGGAGGAGCTGCTGCCGTCGCTTTCGAAGAACGCGCGGCTGCCGAAGGATGACAGCTCGACGGTGGCGTTGCTGCGGAAGTACCGGGGATGAGGGGAAACCCGCCAAAACCGGACATCGGTTTCCGGCGTCTCGGCCAATCCTCTATGGCCGCGCACCGGTTCACTGAATAAAGTGCAGACCCTTGGCGCCGGGAATGGTCCGCACCCAGGTATTCATCTCTTCTTCGTTCTGTAGCAGATCGCGCAAGGTCGCTTTACTGAGCACCTGATCCACCGCCACCTGGACGGCGCGCCACAGGGAACGCACGGAGCAATCCACACTCCGGGTGCAGATGGGCGCCTGGCCGGCGTGGCTGTCGCAGAAGCTGCTTTCGAAGATGCGCCCGCCGAGCACGTCCATCACGTCGCCGATTACGATGGCCTCCGCCGGCCGGGCCAGGGTATATCCGCCGTCCTTGCCGCGCGCCGCTTTAACAAATCCGCCCCTGCGAAGCACGCGCAGGATTTTGGCCGCATAGGCGGGGGACACGCCTTCCGCCTGGCTCATTTCGGGAATCGTCAGGCTACCGCCCTCGCCGGCGTAACCAATGCGGACCAGGCAGCGCAGGCCGTATTCTTCATTGGCGCTCAACTTCATCGGCGCAGCCTCGAAATGGGAATGATGTCTTCGATACCCATCGCCAGCTTGGCGGCTTCGGACATGCGCGCTTTGGTCCAGGGTGGGTCGAAAGTGAGTTCCAGTTTGACGCCGGTGACGCCGGGGACGGCACGCGCGGCGCGTTCCACTTCCGCCGGAAGGCTGCCGGCCACGGGACAGTTGGGCGCGGTCAGGGTCATACGGATGGCGACTTGCCCGGCCGCATCCACCTCGACGCCATAGATGAGGCCGAGTTCGTAGATGTTAACCGGCATTTCCGGGTCGTAGACCTTTTTGAATGCGGCTACAATCTGGTCTTTTAGATTCAATTCCAGATTCATTCCGTGGTTACCGGCTCCGCGAGCTCCGTGCTCAGAGCGGATTTCAAGGTGTGCCACGCCAGCGTGGCGCACTTGACGCGTGCCGGGTAATCGCGTACGCCGCAGAAGACCACCAGCTTGCCCAAGTCCTGGCTGACGGCGGTATCGGTGGTCAATAGCTCGTGGAACTTGTCCAGCAGCTTGAGCGCTTCCTGGCGGGTTTTGCCCTTGAGGCTCTCGGTCATCAGGGACGCCGAAGCGGTGGAGATGGCGCACCCCGAACCGACAAAGCTGACGTCCACGACGATGTCGTTTTCCACTTTGACGAAGAGCTTCAGCTTGTCGCCGCAGAGAGGGTTATAGCCATCGGCCTGGCGGGTGGCGTCCGCCATGAAATGGCAGTTCCGCGGACGCTTGCTGTGATCGAGAATGATTTCCTGGTAGAGATCGTGAACCATTAGGCGAAAACCTCCTTCACTTTGTGAAGGCCGGCGACGAGCGCATCGATTTCGCCGAAGGTATTGTAGAAGGCGAGCGAGGCGCGGGTAGTGGCGGGTACGTTGAAAAAATCCATGACCGGCTGTGCACAATGGTGGCCGGTGCGGACGGCGATGCCCTGTCTATCTAGAAGCGTGCCGATATCGTGCGGGTGAATGCCTTCCATGACGAAGGAAAGAACGCTGGCCTTTTCGCGCGCCGTGCCGATCAGGCGCAGACCCGGAATGCTGGTGAGCGCTTCGGTGCCGTAGGCGAGCAGGGCATGTTCGTAGGCCGCAATTTGATCGATCCCGAGGTGGTTGACGTAATCGAGCGCGGCGCCGAGCCCGATGCCGCCTGCGATGTTGGGCGTGCCGGCTTCGAATTTGTACGGCAGGTCCGCGTAGGTGGTCTTTTCAAAGGTGACCACTCGGATCATGTCGCCGCCCCCCTGGTAAGGAGGCATGGCATTGAGCAGCGCCGTCTTGCCGTAGAGGATGCCGATGCCGGTGGGGCCGAAGACCTTGTGGCCGCTGAAAGTGTAGAAATCGGCGTCGAGGGCCTGTAAATCCACCTTCATGTGGGGCACGGCCTGGGCGCCATCGATCAGCGTCAGGGCGCCAGCGCGGTGGGCCATGTCGATGATCTGCTTGACCGGGTTGATGGTGCCGAGCGCGTTAGAGACGTGGGTAACGGCGACCATGCGGGTGCGCGGATTGAGCAGCTTTTCGTACTCTTCCATCAGCAGTTCGCCGCGCTCGTTCATGGGGATGACGCGCAGTTTGGCGCCTGTTTCTTCGCACAGCATCTGCCAGGGGACGATGTTGGAGTGGTGCTCCATGGCCGAGATGACGATCTCGTCGCCCGGCTTCACATTCTTGCGGCCCCACGAACTGCTGACCAGATTGATGCCTTCCGTAGCGCCGCGGACAAAGATCAATTCGTTCGTGTAACGCGAGTTGAGAAAGCGTTTGGCCTTGGAGCGGGTTTCCTCGTAAGCGGCGGTGGAGCGTTGGGAGAGCTCATGAACCCCGCGGTGGATGTTGGCGCAATCCACTTCGTGGAAGCGGCGGATGGCATCGATCACCGCGAATGGCTTCTGGGCGGTGGCGGCGCTATCCAGATACACCAGCGGCTTGCCGTGAATGTTCTGCTTCAGGACGGGGAAATCCTCGCGGATCTTCTCCACGTCAAATTTGCTCGTGGCACCGGCTGTGGCACCGGCTGTAGTTGGGTTACTCAGCGTGCTCATGGAATTTCTCGAACAAAATCCGTTCCAGCGAATCGCGTAACGACTGTACTTTGATGCGGTCAACCACGTCCTGGGCGAAAGCGTAGGTTAGCAGGCTACGGGCCTCGCGCTTACCAATGCCGCGCGATTGCAGGTAGAACAGGGCTTCGGCGTCGAGTTGGCCGATAGTCGCGCCATGGGTGCAGCGCACATCGTCGGCGAAGATCTGCAGCTCGGGTTTGGTATCCACCACGGCGTCGTCGGAGAGGACCAGGTTTTTATTGGTCTGCTTGGAATCGGTCTTCTGCGCATCCTTGCGGACGATAATTTTGCCGTTGAAGACGGCGTGCGCTTTGCCGTCGAGAATGCCCTTGTAGATTTCGTGGCTGGTGCCGTGCGGCATGGTGTGGTCGATCATTGTGTGATTGTCCACGTGCTGCGTGCCGTTCACGATGTACAGGCCGTTCAGTGCCGCGTCGGAGCCCGCGGAGAGGGTGGCGTTGGCGTCGTTGCGGACCAGCGCGCCGCCCAGGGAAATGGAGTGCGAGGCAAAAGTAGCGCTGCGTCCGATGCTGACTTGCAGGGTCGAAATGTGGAACGCGTTGGCGGTTTCCTGCTGGATTTTGTAGTGATCCACCACGGAGCGATCGCCGGCGATAATTTCGGTGACGGCGTTGTTGAAGTAGACGCCATCGCCCGCGCCCTGGTAACGCTCCACGACGGTGCAGTGCGCGTCCGCCCCCACGACGATGAGCGCGCGCGGATGGACGGCGATGGGCTGCGCCGATCCGGTGGTCAGGTAGAAGATTTCGATGGGCTCCGCAATGACGGCTCCGCTAGCGACGCGGACCAGCGCGCCATCTTCGATCATCGCGGTGTTGAGCGCGACAAAGGCGTTCTCCGCGAAGGAAGCGTGCTTACCGAGGTGCTGCGCGATGGCCGCCGGATCATCGGCGAATCCGCCAACGTGAAGGCCCGCGGGCAGGCTCTCCGGGCGCGTCAGCAGATGGCCGTTGGCGAAGACCAATTGAACCGGGCCCTTGGCGAATTTAGTTTCGGGAACACCTTGGCGTCCCGCCGCGAACGTGGTGCGCGCGATGGGGGCGACATTGGTAAAGCGCCACTCTTCGTTGTGCGTGTTGGGAAAGCCGAGTTCCACGAAGCGCGCGAAGGCGGCATCGCGCAGGGGCTGCAACCACGCGGGCGCCGGAAGCTGATTAGTGAAAAGCTCCATCCAGGCGCCAGTCTGTTCCGCTACGGCCGTCATACTCTACCGACCGCCTCCGGCTCGTCATAGGCGCCGAGGGCCTCGTAGCCTTCGGCTTCCAGTTCGAGCGCCAGTTCCTTGCCGCCGGATTTCACGATGCGGCCTTCGGCCAGCACGTGGACGAAATCGGGCACGATCTCATTGAGCAGGCGCTGATAGTGGGTGACCACGATCATGGCGCGCTCTGGAGACCGCATGGCGTTGACGCCGCCGCTGACGACGCGCAGGGCGTCGATATCCAGGCCGGAATCGGTTTCATCCAACACGGCGAGTTTGGGCTCCAGCACGGCCATCTGGAAAATTTCGTTGCGTTTCTTCTCGCCGCCGGAGAAGCCGGTGTTGACCGGGCGGTTTAGCAGCGTCTGATCCATCTTCATGATCTGCATTTTGTCGCGGACCAGATTCAAGAAGTCCATGGCGTCGAGTTCGTCGATGCCGTGGTGCTTGCGAATGGTGTTGAGCGCGGCCTTGAGGAAGTACATGTTGCTCACGCCGGGAATTTCGACGGGGTACTGGAACGCGAGGAAGATGCCTTCGCGCGCGCGGTCCTCAGGGGACATTTCGAGCAGGTCCTTGCCCAGGTAGGTGACGGAGCCGCCGGTGACCACGTAGAGTTCGCGGCCGGCCAGCACCTGGGCCAGCGTGCTTTTACCGCTGCCGTTGGGCCCCATGATGGCATGCACTTCACCGGCGTTCACGGTGAGGTTGATGCCCTTCAGAATTTCACGATCGCCAACTTTGGCGTGCAGATCTTTGATTTCAAGTAATGCCATTTATCCAACGCTTCCTTCCAGACTCACTCCGAGTAGTTTTTGCGCTTCCACGGCGAACTCCATGGGCAGTTCGCGGAAAACTTCCTTGCAGAATCCATGCACGATCATCGACACCGCATCTTCACTGGAGATGCCGCGCTGCCGGCAGTAGAAAATCTGGTCTTCGCCAATTTTCGAGGTGGACGCTTCGTGCTCCACCTGCGCCGACGTGTTGCGCACTTCCAGATAGGGGAACGTGTGCGCGCCGCATTTATCGCCCAGCAGCAGCGAATCGCATTGCGAGTAGTTGCGCGCGCCGGTGGCGGATTTCAGAATTTTGACGCCGCCGCGATACGTGTTCTGTCCGTGTCCGGCCGAGATGCCCTTGCTGACGATAGTGGAAGTGGTGTTCTTCCCAATGTGGATCATCTTAGTGCCGGTGTCGGCCTGCTGCCAGTTGTTGGTGAGGGCGACCGAGTAAAACTCGCCGACGGAATTGTCGCCGATCAGCAGGCAGCTGGGATACTTCCAGGTGATGGCGGAACCGGTCTCCACCTGGGTCCAGGAGATCTTGGAGTTGACGCCGCGGCAGGCGCCGCGCTTGGTGACGAAATTGTAGATGCCGCCCTTGCCGTCTTTATCGCCGGGGTACCAGTTCTGCACCGTCGAATACTTAATTTGGGCGTTATCCAGGGCGACAAGTTCCACCACGGCCGCGTGCAACTGGTTGGTGTCGCGCATGGGCGCGGTGCAGCCTTCCAGGTAGCTGACGGTGGCGCCTTCGTCGGCGACGATCAGGGTGCGCTCAAACTGCCCGGTGTCCTTGGCGTTGATGCGGAAGTAGGTAGAGAGTTCCATGGGGCACTTGACGCCCTTGGGGATGTAGCAGAAACTGCCATCGCTGAAGACGGCCGAGTTCAAGGCCGCGAAGAAATTATCGCTGATGGGGACCACCGATCCCAGATACTGGCGGACCAGTTCCGGATGCTCTTTGACGGCTTCGGAGAAGGACCCGAAGATGATGCCCACTTCGTGCAGCTTGGCCTTAAAGGTGGTGGCGACGGAAACGCTATCGAATACAGCATCCACCGCTACGCCGGCGAGAATCGCCTGCTCCTGCAGGGGGATACCGAGCTTGGCATAGGTCTTGAGCAGTTCCGGATCGACGTCGTCCAAGCTCTTGGGCCCGTCGCCCTTGGCCTTGGGGGATGAGTAGTAAATAATGTTCTGGTAATCGATCTTGGGGTAATGGATATTGGCCCACGTGGGCTCTTTGAGGGTCAGCCAATGGCGGTACGCCTTCAGGCGCCATTCGAGGAGCCATTCGGGCTCGTTCTTCTTGGCGGAGATCAGGCGGACCACGTCCTCGCTCAAGCCGCGGGGGATGGCATCGGCTTCAATGTCGGTTACGAACCCCCACTTATATTCCTGATTCGCAAATGTTTCGATCGTGTTGGTGGAATCGCTCACTTGGATACGCTCCTAAACCGTTGGCCTGTTACCATCTTCGCTAATCTGTACTTTATAGTCAAGATTACTCATTTAATGGATGCAGCAGCAGGGCGAACGGGTGCGAAAAGCGTTCGAAAGGCACGGGGTGGGCGGATGGCGGGTTGGTGTGGACGTTGGAGTGTGGCCGCTGGTTCAACCGTCTGGTCTTCGGGCCAGCACCCCGCACCGCTCGCTCAATTGTCCTGGCAAGCCGACCAGATTGCCTGAATTCGCCGCAGTTCGTCGCGGCTCATCAGGTTCGCGCCACGCAGCCAGTCGCCCAATTTGCGCTTGTAGTGTACGCGGTCGAAGAGAATCACAAAGCTCATCATATAGACAAGCGAAAGCAGTGCGTATTGGCCCGTCATCATCAGCCTCCGTGGGGCTAGTTGCCCCAAAACTACCCAGTCAACGAAGGTAGTATGCCCACACGAGTGCCGAGAGATCTAGCCCCAAAGGTTAACCCCAGTTTGAGGGAGTTATGGAGTAGTACTAGGCGATACGTTTATAGGTAAACACGACGGGGTCGGCCCGTAATTCCGTGGAGACTTGGCTGAAGGCGTTCATGTGAGCCGATCTCGCGTGGCGGTCGAGCGCTTCCCGGGTGGTCCAGTTCTCCACGAAGACGAACTTGCGCGAGTCGTCGTCGGAGACGTGGAGGTGGTACTGGACGCAGCCTTCCTCCTGGCGAGTGTGCTCAACAAGCACGAGAAGGTGGCGCTTCAGTTCCTCTTCTTTGCCCGGCTTGGCGGTCATTTCGGCGATCACGGTAACGTAGTGGGGAATCATAGCGACTCTCCGATGGTCGCACACGTTGCTTTTCCCTCGTGAAATGGGCTGTAAACTGTTCGTAATCAGTTTCTTCTTGCCCTGCCCGCCATTTTTAAGGAAACTGAAGAATTAAGGAGACGCATCACGTTGGATAGAAATGGCCGCAAGGGCTCGCTCGTCATGGAGCCGACAGAACGATGGACCCCTCAAACGGCCAGCGACCTATACGACGTCGCGAGCTGGGGCAAGGGCTATTTTTCGGTGGGCGAGAACGGGCACGTCCTGGTGCATCCCGAGAAGGAAGCGGCGCGATCGATCGATCTCAAACAACTGGTCGATACGCTGGTGCTGCGCGGCATCAACCTGCCGATCCTGATCCGCTTCGCCGATATTCTGAAGCACCGCCTGGCAGACATCCACGGCGCTTTCCAAACCGCCATCAACGAGCACAAGTACCAGGGCGGCTATTGCTGCGTCTACCCGATCAAAGTAAACCAGCAGCGCCAGGTTGTGGAAGAGGTGCTCGAGTTCGGCAAGCCTTACCGCTTCGGCCTGGAAGCCGGATCCAAACCGGAACTGATGGCGGTGATGGCGCTGGCCGACAACGACACGCCGATCATCTGCAACGGCTTCAAGGACGATGAATACATCGAGATGGCCATGCTCGCCCAGAAGATGGGCCGCAAGATCATCCCGGTGGTGGAAAAGTACACGGAACTGCACCTGATTCTGAAATACAGCCAGCGTGTAGGCGTGCGGCCGTCCATCGGTCTTCGCGTCAAGCTGGCCAGCCGCGGGTCAGGGCGCTGGAAATCCTCAGGCGGATACCGCTCCAAATTTGGCCTTTCGGCAACCGAGGCAGTGCGCGCGCTACAAGAGCTGAAAGACCTCGGCATGGCCGATTGTCTCAACCTCCTGCACTTCCATTTGGGCAGCCAGATTACCAATATCCGTCAAATCAAGGGCGCGGTGAATGAAGCCGTGCGCGTGTATGTGGATCTGGCGCGCGCCGGCGCCGGACTGAGATTCCTGGACGTTGGCGGTGGCCTGGGAATCGACTACGACGGCTCGCAGACCGATTTCGAATCCAGCGTGAACTACACCCTGCAGGAGTACGCCAACGACATCATTTACCACGTGCAAAACGTGTGCGATGAAGTCGAGGTGCCGCACCCCACCATCATCACGGAAAGCGGGCGCGCCATCGCCGCGTATCACAGCGTGCTGGTCTTCAACGTTTTGGGCGTGTCCGGGATGGGCGAAGCCGACGTGCCGGCCGATCCGCCGCCGGACGCCGAACAGCCGCTGATCGACCTGGCGGAAACCTACCGCGGGCTGACCGCCAAGACTCTACTGGAGAGCTATCACGACGCGCAGCAGGCGCTCGAACAGGCGCTGAACCTGTTCAGCCTCGGGTACTTGTCGCTGGAGCAGCGCTGCATTGCGGAGAATTTGTACTGGGCCATCTCGCGCAAGATCCAGCGGCTGGCCGGCGAGCTGGATTACTTCCCCGAAGAGCTGGAAGGCATCGACGCCATGCTCTCCGACACCTACTTCTGCAACTTCTCGCTGTTCCAGAGCATGCCGGACAGTTGGGCCATCAAGCAGCTCTTCCCCATCATGCCGATCCACCGCCTGGAAGAGCAGCCCACTCGCCCCGCCGTGCTGGGCGACATCACCTGCGATTCCGATGGCAAGGTGGATGCCTTCATTGACCGCCGCGACGTCAAGCGCACCTTGCAATTGCACGCCTTCGACGGCGGCAATTACTACCTGGGCGCATTCCTGCTGGGAGCGTACCAGGAAATTCTCGGCGACATGCACAATCTGTTCGGCGATACCAACGCGGTCCACGTGCGGCTGGGGCCCACGGGCGAAGTGATGCTGGATTCCGTGATCAAGGGCGATACCGTCCGCGAAGTGCTCAACTACGTGCAGTTCTCCGCCGACACGCTGGTGATGCAGCTCCGCCGCGACGTGGAGGCCGCTCTGCGCGAAGGCCGCCTGACCTATGAAGAGAGCGGCGCGCTACTCCGCTTCTACGAAGAGGGTCTGCACGGCTACACGTACCTGGAAGACGTGCATGAGCTGTAGGGCGGCTACTCGAAATTGAAATTTTCCGGCCCGGCTGTAACGCCGGTTACCGGATCGAGAACAGTGTGTTCTGTCCACGTAGATAGATGGTCCCATCCATGATGGCGGGCGTGGCAATGAACACCTGGTCCGCCAGCGTGTTGGTGGCCAGTACCTCGAACTTTTCACCCAGGCGCAACACCACCACGTCGCCATCCTCGGTGGCCAGGTACAACTTGCCGTTGGCCGCCACCGGAGACGCCTTAAAGCTGTAGCTCTTCGGCAACCGCGTTTGCAAGTAAAATGCTCTCCCCGTCTTGGCGTCGAAGCAGGAGATGGTGCCGTTATCGGTGAGCATATAGAGCTTGCCTTCGTGCAGCACGGGTGACGGGGTGTAGGAATTGCCCCGCTGGTTCTGCCACAGAATGGCATCGGTCCCGGTCAGAACGCCCTCACCGCCCAGCCGGATGGCCAGCAGGTTGGGAGATTGATAACCGCTCATCACGATGGCCACGCCATCCGCCACCACGGGCATCGGGATCACGTTACGGCCCAGTCCCGTGGCCTGCCAGATCAGCTTGCCGTTTTCCAGATCGTACCCGGCTACGAACTTGGTGGCCGCCACCAGCACCTGCTTCTTTCCGCCAACGGTAATCACCATTGGGCTTGACCAGGTACTGCCGGCCGGCCGCGGCGCCCGCCAGAGTTCGCGCCCGGTGTTTTTGTCCAGCGCCACCAGCAACGAGTCGCCCTCGTGATCGAACAGCAGCACCAGCTTGTCGCCATCCAGAGCGGGCGAAGACCCTTCACCGAAGGCCATCGTCATCCGCATCTTGATGCCGAAATCCTTCTGCCATACCAGTTGGCCCTCGTGCGTGTAGCAGTACACGCCGCGCGACCCGAAGAAGGCGATCGCGTGCTTGCTGTCCACCATCGCCGAGGGGGAGGCGAAGCTTCCGTATTGCGAGTGGAAGCCCTCGTGCGGCGTGGCCACAATTGCCGTTTTCTCCCAAAGCTGCTTGCCGGTTTTACGGTCGAAAGCCAGCACCATCAACTTCTGCTCGACCTGCGGTCCGCCGCCCCCGCCAAACCCTCCTCTCCGGCCGGCAGGTTCCGGATTCGCGGGCGCCGCGGCCGGCGGGTTGCCCGTAGGCACAGCCGTCGTCACCGCCGTGGTCAGAAAGATACGATCCCCCCAGATCACCGGAGAGGAATGCCCTTTCCCCGGCACCTGCACCTTCCAGGCGATGTGATC
The DNA here is from genome assembly GCA_025361425.1 of Candidatus Solibacter sp. Classification (GTDB taxonomy): domain Bacteria; phylum Acidobacteriota; class Terriglobia; order Bryobacterales; family Bryobacteraceae; genus Solibacter. The sequence continues at coordinate 30,746 of JANYAH010000233.1, forward strand.
CTTGTCGCTCCAGGTGAGCGGAGCGTCACCGCGCGCCACCCCGTTGAACTCAGGGCCGCGCCAACGGGGCCAAGCGTCCGGAGCATCGGCGGCGATGGCACACCCGCCGATCAGAAAAGAGAGAATCAGACCTGTATGTGCGCGCGGCATCATGCCTCATTGTAACTTTCAGAACAGGAGTTTCAACCCGAACTGGATACGCCTCGGGCTTTGCGCCGATTGGATCTTCCCGAAGGTCGGCGAGCCCAGGAAGATATCGGGAAGATTTGGATTCACGCGATTCAGAAGATTGAATGCCTCGGCGCGGAATTGAAGGCGGGCGCGTTCGCGCAATCCCGTGGTCTTGATCACCGACACATTCACGTTCCGATACCCCGGACCCGTCAGTATGTTGCGCCCGGCATTCCCAAAGTTGCCGAAAGGCGGTAATACGAAGGCCGAGGTGTCGAACCAACGCTCGGGACTGCGCTGGGAAAGCGCCGGATTGCGCAGGACATTCGGCCGGTCGTTGGCTCCGAAGCCGAGCGTGGAACGGCCGGTGTTGCTGTTGTCCAGGTCGGAAAGAAGCGCCACCGTAAACGGCCGGCCGGTCTGGAAGGTCCAGACGCCGAAGGTCTGCCACCCGCCTCGCAGACGCCCTTTGCCGAAAGGTAGGTCATAGCCATAGCCCAGGGAGAAGCGATGCCGCACGTCGAAATCCGAGAGCCCGCGCTCCAGGTTCACGTGACGGCTGTCCTGCGGATAATTCGGATCCCCCGCGCTGCTGAAGAAGCCCGAAGCGTCGTCGACGGATTTCGACCACGTGTAGGCGGCGTTGGCCGCCAGACCGGCGCGCAAAGTCCGCCGCATGCCCGCTTGCAGACTCTGGTAATTCGAATTGCCGCGCGACTCGATGACGTTGATGTCGTCGAATTGCGGTACCGGCCGCGGATTAGGCTGCTGCGCGCTGGGCAGCGGCTGATTGAGATCGCGCGCGCCAATCAGCTTGGTACTTTTCGAACCCGCGTACGCCAGTTCGATCACCTGATTCCGCCCGGCCTCCTGCTGCACCTCGAAGCTCCACTGCTGCGTATAGGCCGTGCGCAGGTCGCGCTGGAAGGCCAAGGCGGTGGAGGGCAGCGTCAGCGGGTAATGAGCGGGAAACGGGTCGGACAGGCTGAGCGGAAACTGTGCGAATGAGTAGTAGAGGTTGAAGAGGTAGTATGGCGCGTTGAAGTAAAGTCCTTCGCCGGTGGCCAGCGCAGACTGGTTGTAGGCGATACCATATCCGGCGCGTACCATCGTCCCCTTCTGCGCGGGACGCCACGCCACGCCCAGCCGCGGCGCGAAGTTGTTGCCGTCCGCCGCGTACCCCCCGCGCGGAATGCCGTTCATACCCACCCGGATCAGCGACCGCGTGGCGGGGTCGTACACGTTGGCGCGGTCCGCGGTATCCACCGGTGGCGCGTTGTATTCGTAGCGCACGCCGGCGGAAACCGTCAGCTCCGGCCGCACGCGCCACGTGTCCTGGAAGAACGCGTATTCGCTGTGCGTGCGCAGGTGCTGGTGGTTGTCCACGTGCGCCACCCCGGTGACCGAAGGCATCCCGATCAGCATTTCCGCCAGCGCATTGCCGGTCATGCCCAGGAAACTTAGGTAGCCCTTGGCCATCACGTCGCGATACGCGTTCTGCTGGAGCCGGCGCACATCCACCCCGGCCTTCAACAGGTGCCGCCCGCGCACCGCCGTGACCGTATCGGTTACCTGATAGATCGTCGTGGCGCTGTGCTGGGGGTTGTTGTACTCGTCGCCGATGGGCGAATAGCCGGTGATGTTGATCAGGCTGAGGCCGGTGTCGCGCGGGTTGGCGGAAACCTGCGGCAGCCCGATCTCGCGGTTGAGGTTGTGCCCCAGATTCTCCTGGAAGGCGCCGGCCGAAATCCGGTTCAATCCGAAGCGCAGTTCATTCAGCAGGCGGGCCGTGAAGATGTGCGTCTCACTCGCCATGGCATTCTGCGCGCGCCGCGGCACGTTGTCGCCGAAACCCGGAATGGCGGCAAACGTTGGGCCCGTGAACGGTTCGTACAAGGCACGGTCGGCAAAGCTGTAGCGCACCGCCAGATCGTCCGAAGGCCCCAGATTGTGGTCCACGCGGATATCGAAATGGTCGTCGCGATCGCGCTCCGCCGGGGAGGAAACATAGTTTTGATTGGCCGCGGAGCGGTTGGGCAGCGGATACAGCGCCGCAATCGCCAGGCCAACCGGATTCAGGTATTGCTTCGGAATCGCGTTGCCGGCGAAAGGCCGTTGCGTGAACGGGTCGATGGCCAGGAGGCCGCTGCGCGAAAAATCGCCGGCGCGCTCTAGCGCCGTGGGGACGTTGGTGATGCGGGTAATTCCCTCGCGCACGCGGCGGCCTTCGTAATCGCCGAAGAAGAAGGTGCGATTGCGCCGCAGCGGACCGCCCACCGAAGCGCCGAACTGGTTGCGCTGGTATCCCGGGCTCTTCTGCTCCATGGGGGCGAAGAAGTTGCGTGCGTCCACCGCGCGGTTGCGCAGGAACTCGTACGCCGTGCCGTGGACCGGATTGCCGCCGCTCTTGAGCACCACATTGAACTGCCCACCGCCGTTGCGTCCAAATGAAGCATCATAGCCGCTGGTTGCCACCTCGAACTCGCGCACCGCGTCCGCCGGCGGCGTCACGGCGATGCCGTTCAGCTTGGGGTCGCCGTTGAAGACACCGTCCAGCAGGAAGTTGTTGGCGTCCTCCCGGGCGCCGTTGATGTTGACCGCAAAATCGCCGCGGACTGACCCCGCCGATCCCGGGGCGGCAGGCACCACACCGGGCAGCAACAGGCCGAGCTCGAAGACATTGCGCCCATCCAAAGGCAAGCCGGTGATCTGGCGGTTATCCACCACGCCGCCCAGCGCAGCCGGGCCGGTGCGCAGCACATCGGCAACGGCGGTCACCTGCACCATATCCTTGCGCTGGCGCGGCAGCAGCAAAATCTCCATGCCGACGTCCTGGTTCAGCCATAGCCCGAATTGCCGGACCTGGCTGGCGTAGCCTTCCCGCTCGACCTCGATCCGGTATTCCCCGGGCGCCAGGTTCGAGATGGTAAACTCGCCCTCTGGGTCCGTGAGCGCGTTGCGCTGCCGGTTGGTCTCCTGGTGAACCAGGCGCACCGCCACGCCGTCAAGCGCCTTCCGCCCTCCATCGGTGACCCTGCCGCGGACCAACTGACCACTCGCCGCCACCGGAGCCAACAGGCAGATCAGTAGCGCCGCCATCCGGCTTGTTCCTTGTTTTCTCCGCGTTTCCTCTGCAATCTCTGTGTATCCGCGGTGAAAGGACTCCCCTGTTTGGTTCCGGCTTCGCCTGTTTCCAACCATCCGCTCCAGTATAAATATATTCAGATCGAGATGTCGAGTTTTGCTACAATTGGTGCGATTCCTGAACGAGGCGTATGAAGATTCTGGCGTTCACCGCCGGCGCGGCCAAAATGTATTGCGGCAGTTGCCTGCGCGACAACGCGCTGGCCGCGGAACTCAAGAACCAGGGCCACGACGTCATACTGCTGCCGCTTTACACGCCCACCCGCACCGATGAATCGAACGTCAGTGAGCCCCTGGTATTCCTCAACGGAATCAGCGTGTGCCTGGACCAGCAGGCCGCCTTCTTCCGCAAAACCCACCGCCTGCTGGACCGTCTATGGGACGCACGCTGGATGCTGAAGCTAGCCTCCCAAACCTCCATCGAAGTGGACCCGCACCTGCTAGGCGGGATGACGGTCTCCATGCTGCGCGGCGAGGATGGCTTCCAACTCAAGGAGATCCGCAAGCTGAGCGTATGGCTGAAGGAATGGTTGCGCCACGAAGCGGCGCCGGACGTGGTCACCCTGCCAAATTCCTTGCTGATTGGCCTCGCGCGGCCGGTGCGCGAAGCCTTGAGCCGGCCAGTGTGCTGCACATTGCAGGGTGAGGAGTGGTTTCTCAGCCAGTTGCAGGAGCCCTTCCGGACGCAAGCGCTGGAGCTGATTCGCGCCAAGCTCCACCATGTCGATGGGTTCGTGGCCGTCAGCCGGTACTCCGCCGGCTATTGGATCCGCGAGTTGGGCATTCCCGAAAACCAGATGCACGTGGTCCCGCTGGGCATCAATCTGGAGGGATACTACGCGGCGGAGCGCGCGCCTCACCGGCTCTTTCGGGTTGGCTACCTGGCGCGGGTCGCGCCGGAGAAAGGGCTCCATCTGTTGGCGGAGAGTTACCTGCGCCTGCGCCGCGAGACCGATTTCGGCGGCGCGGTGTTGGAGGTGGCCGGTTATCTCGCCGCGGAGCATCGCGCCTATCTGCGCGGCATCGAACGGCGGATGAAGGACGCCGGCTTCGGGCCGGAGTTCCACTATCGCGGCGAACTCGACCGGGCGCACAAAATCGAATTCCTGAGCAGTCTCGACCTCCTCAGCGTCCCCAGCACCTACGACGAGCCCAAGGGGATCTCCCTGCTGGAGGCGATGGCCAGCGGCGTGGCCGTGGTGCAGCCGCGGCGCGGTGCATTCCCGGAGATCCTGGCCCAGACCGGAGGCGGAGTTCTGGTGGAACCCGACGACCCGGCAAGCCTCGCCGACGCCATCTACCGCCTGTGGAAGGCTCCCGCAGAAATCGCGGAGTTGGGGCGTCGCGGCGCGCAGGGCGTTCGCCGGCACTACAACGTGTCGCAGATGGCGGAGCGGGCGCTCGCAGCCTACCAGAACATTGTCGCGGCGGTGGCCCATGCTTGAAATCTCCCACGTCGCCAAAGAGTATCCGTCGCCCCGCGGGCCGCTGACCGTGCTTTCAGGCGTCTCGCTGGCGCTGAAACGGGGCGACTCGGCGGCCATCATGGGACCGTCTGGAGCCGGTAAGAGCACGCTGCTTTACATCGCCGGGGGCCTCGAGCCACCCACGGCTGGCGTGGTGACGCTCGACGGCACCAATCCCTACCAGCTTGCCGAAAAGCAACTGGCGGCGTTCCGCAACCAGAAGATTGGCTTTATCTTCCAGGATCATTGCCTGCTGCCCCAGTGCTCGGTGTTGGAGAACGTGCTGATTCCAACGCTGGTGGCTCACGACGCCGCGGACGCTCCGCGGCGCGCCCGGGAACTGCTGGACCAGGTCGGGCTGGCGGACCGTCTGGATCACCGGCCGGCCGAGCTATCCGGCGGCGAAAAGCAGCGTGTCGCGCTGGCCCGGGCGCTCATCCGGCGTCCGCATCTGCTGCTCTGCGACGAACCCACCGGCAACCTGGATGAGGCGTCGGCAGAGAGGGTCGCGGACCTTCTGATGGAGTTGCACGCCGGCCAGCAGACCATGCTCATCGTGGTGACCCACAGCGCCGCTCTGGCCGCGCGATTTCCCCTACGCTATGAGTTGCGTCATGCGAATCTCAACCCTGCTGGCGCGTAATCTCACCTGGTATTGGCGCACGAACCTGGCGGTTCTGCTGGGGGTCGCCACCGCCACCGGCGTATTGGGCGGCGCGGCCCTGGTGGGCGAATCGGTGCGCGCCAGTTTGCGCAGCCTGGTGCTGGACCGGCTGGGCAATGCGGATTTCGTGGTCACACGCAGCGGATTCTTCCGCCAAGAGCTGGCGGCCGAAATGCAGCCTGCCGCACCGTTGATCGCCCTCGATGGCGCCGTGGCACACGAGCCCAGCGGCAAGCGCGCCGCCGGAATCCAGGTTTATGGAGTGGACGAACGCTTCTGGAAGTTCCAGGGGCTGCCCGGCGACGCGCCGCGCGGGCGCGAGATTCAGTTGACCGCGGCGCTGGCACGGGAACTGGGCGCCGCCACCAACGAAACCATCCTGCTGCGCATCCCGAAGCCCTCGGCGATTCCGTTAGAGACCCTGCACGGCCGCAAGGAAGATCTCGGAAAAACGCTCCGGCTCACCCTGAGCGGCGTTGTGCAACGCCCGTTCTCCCTACGCGCGCAACAGGGGGATGTGCGTGCGGTGTTTGTGTCCGTGGCGCATTTGCAGCGCGAAGTGAATCAGCCGCGCAGAGTCAATACGATTGTCGCCACACAAGGGAAGCTGCCCGCGCTCACACTGGCCGACTTGGGCATCCGCCTGCGCCTTGTGGAACTGGAGCAAGGGGTGGGGCGGACCCCCCAGGACCCCCTTCTCGCCAACGAGCGAAGCCGCGTCCAGGCGGCGCAAGCCGGCGGAGGCGCCGTTTCCCTGTCGCTCGAAACCGACAGCGCCGTGATCTCCGATGCCCTGGCGGACGTGGCCACGCGCACGGCGCAGACCCTCGGCCTGCGCGTGCAACCCGTCTTGAGCTACCTCGCCAACAGCATGCGCATCGGCGGGCGCGAGGTGCCGTATTCGGTGGTGACCGCGCTCGACACCGCGCCCGCGCCAGCCGCCGGGGATGGCATCGTCCTCAACCAGTGGGCTGCCAGCGATCTCCGCGCCAGAGTGGGCGATTGGTTGGAACTGGACTACTTCGTCTGGAAGCCGGATGGCCAACTGCACACCGAGACCTCCAAGTTCCAGGTGGAGCGCATCGTGCCAATCGACGCGGGGGACCGCGAGCTGACGCCCGAATACCCGGGGATCACGGAGTCGCGCAGCCTGCGCGATTGGGACCCGCCGTTCCCGCTGGACCTGACCCGCATCCGCCCGCGGGACGAGCACTACTGGGGCCGCTACCGCACCACACCGAAGGCCTTCGTCCGCCTCGCGCGTGGCCGCGCCCTTTGGGGCACGCGGTTCGGCAGCCTCACTTCCCTCCGCATCGGTGGGGCGGACCCCCAGGTCCGCGCGGGTTCCCCTGGACCCGCTCTTCGCTCGCCGAACCAGGACTTTACCGCCAGCGATCGGCCGCCCAGGGGGCAGGCATCGGACGCGGGCGGCCGCCCCCCGGTCCAACCTGGTGAGGCAGGCCTTCAGCCTCCCGCTGGAGTTTCTGCATTTTCAGGACAGGTGGCCAATCGGCCCGCCAGCCTTCAGCCGGCGTTGGTGGGGAAGGCGCTTCCGCCTGCCGGCACTTTGGCCGGGCCCTATGCTGAGGCGCTACGCGCGGCGCTCGACCCCGCCACCCTGGGCCTCGCGGTCATCCCGGTGAAGGCGCAGAGCCTGGAAGCGGCGCAAGGCGCCACCGATTTCGGCGAGTATTTCGTCTATTTCAGCTTCTTTCTGGTGGTGTCGGCGCTCCTGCTGACGGGGCTGTTCTTCCGCCTGGGCATCGAACAGCGCAAACGCGAGATTGGCACCCTGCGCTCGCTGGGTTTTTCGGCATCCAAAATCCGCACGGTGTTTCTGCTGGAAGGGGCCACGCTCGCCGTGGCGGGCGCCGCGGTGGGCATCGGCGTGGCACTGGCATATGGCGCCCTCATCCTGCTGGGGTTGCGCACCTGGTGGTTCGACGCGGTGGGTACGCGCCTGCTCTCGCTACATGCCGCGGCCGCACCGCTGGCCGTAGGGGCCATCGCCGGGGTGGCCGTAGGCCTGGGTTCGGTGGCATGGACCCTGCGCGGACTTCAGCCGGAAACTCCCCGGGGTCTGCTGGCGGGTGTGCAGAAGACCGCGACCGGACGTTGGCGCTGGTTCGCCGGAGCTACGGCGGCGGGCCTCGCGGCGGCACTGATGGGCGCGGGTCTGGCCGTGCGGTTCGACCCCACCGCCGGATTCTTCGGCGCCGGCACGCTGCTGCTGATTGCCGCGCTGCTGCTGGAATCCGCCTGGCTGCATACGCGGCGCTTCGCCCCGATTCGAGGACAAGCCACGTTGGGGATGCGCAACGTCGCCTACCGCCCGGGCCGCAGCATTCTTTGCATCGCCCTGATCGCTTCGGCAACCTTCGTAATCGTCTCGCTGGATGCCTTCCGCCGAGATGGTTCCGCGGCGGGAACGGGCGGGTTCCCCCTGCTGGCGGACTCGGTATTGCCGCTGATTCACGATCCCAATTCGGCGGCGGGCCGGAGCGCATTGAATCTTCCTTTGCTCGATAGTGTCCAGTTGGTTCCCTTCCGCCTGCGGCCGGGCGACGACACCAGTTGTCTGAATCTTTACCAGGCGCTTCGTCCGCGCATTCTGGCGCCTCCCGCGACGTTCCTCCGCTCTGCGCGTTTCGCCTTTCAGCGTGCCGGGGGGCAGACGAAAAACCCGTGGCTGCTGTTGGAATCGAAGCTCGCCGGGGGCGCGATTCCCGCCATCGCCGACGCCAATTCGATGACCTATGTGCTGCACCGCAAACTGGGCGAGGAGTTCGAGTTGGATGGGGTCCGCTTCCGCATTGTGGCAGCGCTCCAGGACAGCTTGTTTCAGAGCGAATTGATCGTCTCGGAGGAGAGCTTCTTGCGGCTGTATCCGGACACCCCGGGCTACCGCTTCTTCCTGGTGAACGCGCCACCGGGGAAAGAGAAGGAGACCACGCGGGTGCTGGAGGACGGGCTCTCTGGTTACGGCTTCAACGTGCAGTCCGCGCCCGCCCGCCTGGCGGCTTTTCACCGGGTAGAGAACTCGTATCTGGAAACTTTCCGCGCGCTCGGCGCGCTGGGTTTGCTGCTGGGCACGGTTGGCCTGGCGGCGGTGCTGATGCGCAGCGTGCTGGAGCGCCGTGCGGAACTGGCACTGTTGCGCGCCGTGGGGTATCGCCCGCGGCACCTGGTAGTGATGGTGCTGGCGGAGAATCTGTTTCTTCTGGTGGTTGGCTTGGCCACCGGCGCCGCGTGCGCCGCCGTCGCGGTGGCTCCCGCCGTTGCCGTGCGCGGTGGTCATCTGCCCGTGATGAGTTTGAGCGTGCTGCTGGCCCTGGTGCTGGCGACCGGAATGCTTGCTTCCCTTGCCGCCACGGCGGCGGTTTTGCGTGCTGGGGTGCTGGACGCACTCAGATCGGAGTAAAGTGCCATGAGATTTCACCCATGTTGGATGATTCTGCTCCCACTTGCGGGGTATGCCGAAAACTGGCCACAGTGGCGCGGCCCCTCGCTGAACGGCATCAGCAGCGAGCAGAATCTGCCCGTCCGTTGGAGCACCACCGGGAACGTGGCGTGGAAGCTGGCGATGCCCAGTAAGACGGGTGCCACGCCCATCATCTGGGGCAACCGGATCTTCCTCAACGTCGCCGAAGGCGGCAGCCTTTACCTGTGGTGCGTCGACAAGGCCAAGGGCCAGCCGCTCTGGAAGAAACTGCTTGCCGGCGGCGACTACCAGATCAACAAACAGAACATGTCGTCTCCCTCGCCTGTGACCGATGGCACGGCGGTATTCGCCATGACGGGCGTCGGCGTGTTGAAAGCCTTCGATTTCGCCGGCAACGAACTTTGGGTGCGCGATATCCAAAAGGATTACGGGAAGTTCGGCCTCAACTGGGGGTATGCGGCGTCTCCCCTGCTCTCTGGCGACAGCCTGTACATTGAAGTGCTGCACGGGATGAAGACCAAGGACCCATCCTATCTGCTGCGCATCGACACGAGGAGCGGCAAGACGGTGTGGCGGGTGGAGCGGCGCACGGACGCAGTCCGCGAATCGCCCGATTCGTATACCACGCCAGCGCTGCTGAAGTACGGCGACCAGGTGGAGATTGTCATCTCGGGCGGCGATTGCGTCACCGGGCACAACCCGGCCACGGGCAAAGAGTTGTGGCGCGCCAAGGGGCTCAACCCGGACAACAATCCGTTCTACCGGACCATCGCCTCCACCGTGGTTTTTGGCGACCTGTTCTTCGTGCCCACGCGCGTCAGGCCGCTGCTGGCATTCCGCGCGGGAGGACGCGGCGATATCACCGAATCGCACCGCCTGTGGAGCTTCAACAACGGTCCGGACGTGCCCACGCCGGTCACCGACGGCAAGTACTTCTACACGGTGAACGATCGCGGCATCATGTGGTGTCTCGATGCCCGCACCGGGCAGGAGATCTGGGGTAGCCAACGGCTCAAGCCCGCGGTCTACAGTTCGTCGCCGGTGCTGGCGGATGGCAAGCTCTACGTCAGCAACGAAGACGGCCTCACCACGGTGGTCAAGGCCGGCCCCAAATTCGAAGTGCTGGCGGAGAACGATCTGGAGGGCTACACGCTGAGTTCGCCGGCCATCTCCGATGGCCGCATTTTCCTGCGCACGGCACAGTTCCTATACTCCATCGGCGGGCGGTAGGAAGCTTGTGCGGCAATCCTGGCGGCCGGCCGGCATTCTTGCCGCTCGCGAGGTAGGCGCTATTTTCCCCCGAAGCAATAAAGCCGGCCGTCCTGCGCACCGATGACGATGCGGCCGGCGGCGATGGCGGGCGACGCGGAGAGCGGGGCACCGGCTTCGAAATCCCATAGCTTTTTCCCCGACGCCAGATCCAGCACGTAGAAGTGGCCGTCGTTGGAACCGATGTAGACGCGGCCGCCGGCGATTGCCGGGGACGAATCCACACGGGCGCGCGTCACGAAAGTCCAGATCGCCTTTCCGGTTTTCAAATTCAGACAGTGCACCTTCTTGTCGCGCCCGCCGAGCACCATGCGGTCCCCCGTGACTGCCGCCGACGAGTAGAACGGGAACGCGCTGGGATGCCGCCAGACGATCCGCTTACGCCGCACATCGGCGCCCATCACCTCATTGCCGAGCGTGCCATACCAGGCCCAATCGCCCATGCGCACGGGGGAGGCGCCGGTATAGCCGCCAGAGGGAAATTGCACCGTTTCCCGCCCGTCTGCGATGCGTATGCCGTGAAAGACTTCATCGCAACCGGCCACCCACGCGATGCCGGCGGAAACGGCGGGCGTGGCGTGCACGTAGCTGGCGGTTTCGGCTTTCCACAGCAGCTTGCCGTCGCTGCGCGACAGCGCGTAGAGGTTGCTGTCGTAAGAGCCGATCAACACCCGGTCGCCAACGATCACCGGCGACGATTTGATCTCCGCCTCGGTTTTAAAGGTCCACAGCCGCTTGCCGGTGGCTGCGTTGACGGCGTGCAGCACGCCCGCGAGATCGCCCACGTAGACGCTTAACCCGGCGACGGCGGGGGAGGATTCGCCGATGCCATCGGTCGCGCGGTATTTCCAGCGCAGCTTGCCGGTTGCCAGATCGATGGCCAACAGATCCTTGGATTGCGACCCGACGTATACCGTGCCGCCCGCAATCGCGGCGGAAGATTCGATGGCTTCGCCCGCATCGTAGGTCCAGAGCAGTTTCAGAACGTCCGGGACCGGCCCCGCGGCCACTCCGGTGAGTTGTGGATTGCCGCGAAACTGGGGCCACTCGTCACTGGCGCTGAGGGTGGCGGCGGCCATCAGCAGAACCGCCAGCCGGCGCATGGCGGTCACGGCTTCGCCGCGAGCGCGAAGAGCTGGTTGCGGTTGCTCAGGAACAAGGTCCCATTGGCCGGCACCACGGTGGAGTAGACGTTGCTTCCCATGTTGGTTTCGAAAATCAGCTTCTTCTCCTTGGCCGCTTCCATCACCACTACGTCGCCGTCTTCGTCGCCCAGGTAAACCTTACCGCCGATCACCATGGGCGAGGCCCAGACCTTGGACAGCACATCGTGGGTCCAGTGCGCCTTGCCAGTGTTGACATCGAGGCAGTGCAGGAAGCCCGCTAGATCGGCAATAAACAGCAAGCCGTTCTCGATGGCGACGCTGGAGACGCTGCGCGACACCTTGTCGTATTCCCAGATGCGTCCGCTGGTGGTGATGTCGCCCCGCTTCGTGGCGTCGATGGCGTAGAGGTGGGCTGGCCCCGCGCCGCTTTCGGGGTCCTGTCCGTTGACGATATAGACCTTGTTCTGCCAGATCACCGGCGTCGCAATAATCTCATTGCGCGTCTTCGGCCACACCGAACTCTTGGGGTTGGTGTCGAACTCCCACAGCTTTTTGCCGGAAAGCGCCTCGTAAGAGCGCACCCAGCCGTCGCCTTCGCCGATCGCCACCTGGGCCGCGCCGTCCACCGCTGCCACCGCCGGTGACGACCACTGGCCGTTCAGAATCTTGTCCCCGACACTGTTCACCTGCCAGACCAGCTTGCCGGTTTTCTTGTCGACGGCGACCATGGAAGGCGCGCGCGGCGCGGGCACGCGTTCGCGATTCTCATCCTGGCCGTTGGAAGTGCCCGCGATCACCAGATCGCCGAACGTCACCGGCGATGAGTTCGACTGATTGCGCGGGGACACGCCGAGTTCCTTGATCATGTCGAACTTCCAGACGACCTTGGCGTTGCCGCTGCCGTCGCCGTGCGTGTCCAGGCAGACGAGTTCGCAGCGGTTCGTCACGTAGTACAGGCGGTCGGCTTCCACCAAAGGCGAGGAGCAGGCGCCAATTTCGGGCCAGTCCTGAGCCGCGCCGGTCGCCAGCTTCTCATTGGCGTGCTGCCACAGGAACGCGCCGTCCCTTTCGCGGAAGCACATCAGCACGCTGCGGTCGCCGGGTTCCTTGGGGTTGCGCACCAGTTCGTTGTTGGTGCCCACGTAGACTTGTCCGCCCGACACCACGGGGTTGCCATAGGTCTGCGACCCCAGCTTCGCCACCCACTTCACGTTCTTCCCGGTCTTGACGTCCCACGTGGCAGGGGCGCCGTTCATGGAAGAGACCATGTTGCGGTCCCCAGTGCCGCCCCACATGGGCCAATCGCGCGCGGCCGGGTCGCTGGCCACCAGCAGGCAGCCGTAGACGGCACAACAGAGAAGGGTCAAGCGTGACATAGTTTCAGCGGTTTCAACGTTTGATGTCGTAACTGTAGAGGTTGTCCTGCTCGCGCAGGTAGAGCCGGCCGTTCGCCACCACGGGCGGTGTCCAGGTGGGGTTCCCTCCGCGCGGGATTTCGAACCGCGATTTCTCCGTGTAGGCTGCCGGCGTGGGCTCGATCAGCCCGACGACGCCGTCTTCGCCCATGCAATAGAGCCGCTGCTCGGCGTAGATGCAGTTGCCTTTACCGACGCTGCGGTTGCGCCATGCCACTTTCCCAGTGAGGAACTCCATGGCGGTGAGAATGCCGCTGGAGAAGCCGTATAGGTGCTCGCCCACCAGCACGGCGGTGGTGTAGTGGTTGCGCATGTCTTTATTGAAATAGACCTCGGAAGCCTGCACAGACCCGTCCTGCGGCGTGAGTTTCAGTAGGGCGCAGCCGGTGCCGTAGTCGCTGGAAACGAAGATGTGATCTTTGTTGACAATCGGCGTCGCGGCATTAGCGGTGCGGTTTGCGACATTGGTATAACGCCACAGCAATTCGCCGTTCTTCATATTCAGCCCGACGGCGGCGCTGGCGGTGAGAGTGGCCAAGCCGCGGGTTCCGCCGGCATCGAATGGAATCGCCGAGGAGTACCCTGCCCCGTCGCTCTGCGATTTCCATAGGACTGAGCCGGTGGCTTTGTTCAGCGCGACGATGGACGCGCCAGGTCCGCCGGGGGTCACGATCACCCGGTCGCCTTCCACCAGGGGCGATTCGCTGTATCCCCATCGCGGCTCGCGGCCTTTGAAATCGGCGACGAAGTTGGTTCCCCAAACGCGCTTTCCCGTGTCCGTCTCCAGGCAGACCAGCGTGCCGTCGCCGGCCACCGCGTAGAGGCGGTTGCCATCCACCGTGGGCGTGCCGCGCGGGCCGTTCCCCTTGTCATTGCCGAAGCCGCGGCCGGAGGGCGTCTTCCAGAGTTGTTTGCCGGTAGCCACGTCCAGCGCGAGCACGAACTCCTGCTCGCCCCGCTGCCCCTGGGTGTACAGGCGATTGCCTACCACGGCAAACGAGGAATAGCCTTCGCCCAGCCCTTGCCCCTTCCAGACAAGGCGCGGTCCGCCGGCCGGCCATTGCGCGAGCAAGCCGGTTTCCGCGGATTTTCCGTCGCGATTGGGCCCGCGCCACTGAGACCAATCGGCTGCCGGGGCAAGCGCACAGAAGAAGAGAGCGATCAGACAAATAGATCTGAACATGCCGCAAGAGTAACCCGTCGCGGCCCGCTACGCAATATGGCCAAACAGCTACTCCAACCCTACGCCCAGTCCTCTCCCTTCGGCGTGTGCTCGCGCATGAAAGCGGGATCGATTTCCAGGCCGAGGCCCGGACCCGTGGGTATCTGAAACATCGAGTTGCGGATCACCGGCGGCGTGCCGAGAGACATCTTCTCGTACATGCGGCCGGGGCGGCCCAGACGGCATTCCGAACGGTAGAAGTTCGAAATCCCGGCGGCCAGGTGCACCGAAGCATACGTCCTTACCAGCGACCCGATATTGTGCAGGGCCACCGGCATGCGGTTCATCGCCGCATAATCGGCGATCTTGCGGCAGCCGCTGATTCCGCCCGCGAAGGAGACGTCGGGGTGGAGAATGTCCACCGCCTGATGATCCACGAACGGCTTGAACTGTTTCACCATCTCCAGCTTTTCGCCGGTCAACATGGGGGTCCGCGTGGCCTGCTTGATGGCCAGCCAGGCTTCGCAATACTCTACGTTGCTCAACAGGTCTTCGATGAATAAGGGGGCGATGGATTCGGTGGCACGGGAGACCGCGATGGCGCTCGGCAGGTCCCATTGGTTGTGGCAATGCACCGCGATATCGATGGAGTCGCCCACCGCCTCGCGCACGTTGGCGAACCCCTTGGCGATCTTGCGCAGTTGCGCGCTGGTCACCGTGGGGCCCACCCCGCGCTCGCCGGCCAGCGTCTGCGTCGGCTCGATCTTGTAGGCCGAGAACCCTTCCGGCTGCTCGCGGATCATCTGCGCCCACTCCTTGCAGGACGCCAGGCTGCTCATGTCCTTAATGGCGTCGCCGTGCGAGTACATGGGCACGGCACTGCGCTGCGGGCCGCCCATCAGCTTGCAGACCGGCACGTCCAGAATCTTTCCGGCCAGGTCCCACAGCGCGATGTCGATCCCGCTGATCAGCGGGATACTCGGCAGAAAGGGATGAATCCCACTGGTCATGGACTGGAAGTGGCGCTCGATCGACAGCGGGTCGGCGCCCACCAGGCGATATTGCCCGATCCGCGCGCGCGCCATCTTGACATCCACCCCGGTTTCGCCGTACCCGGTGATTCCGGCGTCTGTTTCGATTCTGACCAGACAGCCGTCTCCCTGAAAATCGAGTTGCAGCGCCTTGACGGCGGTAATCTTCACCGCCCCGCGCGCCGGCGCCGCTAATGCTTCGTAGTGCGCCAGCCATGACCCCGCGGGTGCTGCCAGCGCCATTCTCAAAATATCTCTACGTGACCACATTCCCTGCCTCCATTACACGCACAACCCTGCATTGTAATCCCTTGCCACGCTTGAGCTTGTGTATTTTTTGAAGAAACCCGGGCGCGACAGAACGCTACTCTTCAAAAACAAGTGAAACAGCGTGGGACAGACCATCGCCTTTCGTGGTCTGTTATGCCTCGACAGACGACACAAACCGATCGTCTGTCCCACCGCCCTTGGCGAGGCGTGTCCTGCGCCGCCATTCAGAACTTCATGCCCAGCAGTTTTCTTCCGCCCAGTTTCGCCATCCCCCAGGGACCGTAGCGTTCCTGGAGGAGTCGCACGTAGAGCGCCCGCGTGTCGTCCGGCGGCACTTTCCGCCGCGGGTTCTCCGCCAGCCGGAGAGCGCCTGACGGGCACGTGGTCACGCATAGGCCGCACCCGATGCACCGCGCGTGGTCCACTCGCATCTTCCCGCCGCCATCCAAAAGCGCGTCCATCTGGCAGCGCGACTGGCATACCCCGCACGCATCGCACAGATCCGCATCCACCTCGGCCTGAAAGTTCGCGCTGAAGTACTCCGCCGGTTGCGGGAACTGCTTGGCCGACGTGAGTACGCCGCAACAGCAACCGCAGCAACAGCAGACAAACAGCGGGCTCTTCGTGTTCTCCGGTTGCAGGACGAGGCCTTCTCTATCGGCAATATCCAGAAGTTCGAGCATTTCCTCCCGGCTGATGGATCTGGCCTGGCCGATGCGCACCATCTCGCGAGCTGCCACACCCAGCGTGAGGCAGTTCTCCTTGAGGTTGGTCTGCCGGCACTTCTCTCCCTGCAGCTCCCTCCCGTGGCGGCAAATGCAAGTCATGGTGGCGAAGGGCCCGCCGCTCGATTCGACATAACCCCGCAGTCCCGCGTAAGTCGCCACGTTGCGCTCCGTAGCGATGGTCTTGTTGACGGGCACGACCCTCAATTGCGTGGTCTTCCTGCTGTGGAATGCCTGTGCGAAGGCTCCCAGCAGGTATTCGCGGCAATCCCGTTCCAGCTCCGGCGTCAGCCGTTTCAACTGGCGCTCGTAAAACCCGACGGCGAACATCAGCTTGCCGTAGAGTGGCTTCCCCTTGGCCTCGTTTCGCAGGATGAGCCCCTTGTCGGCCATCTGCTCCAACGCCGTCGTGACTTCGGCGAGTGTCATTCGCGGTTTGACGCGCCGGTGAATCGTGCTGGCTGGCTCGGGAATGGCGCTGGCTTGGAGCGCGAGTTCGGCCTCCGCGGCAGTGAAGAGTTGCCGCAGAATCCGAATCTCCACACCGGATTCGGTGGCCGGAAACCCGACCGGCATCCGGTCGAGATGCTGCTGGAGTTTGCGATAGACAGTTTGAGATTCCATGCGGTCTTTTACGGCCGCACGCCGTCGGAACTCGCGGGTGTGGCCATCACCGTCTCGCCGATCTCATTTTCAGCCAGCAGCTTGTACGCGCGGCCGGCGCCGGCACGAACAACCGGTCCCCACTCCGCCGCCATCGCCAACGCACTGGTCGTCATACGGTTCCATTTTACAAACCTTCAGGCCTCAATATCGAGTACCACTCTTTGATGGTAGCAACCTCGTGAACCCCATCTTTGGTGGGGCAGGCTTCAGCCTGCCAACGCCCGCCCGCAGGCGCATTTCTTCTCGCCTTCTGACTTTGGGGAGCGGTCATAGTGATCGGACTTTCGCAGGAATGCGGGGCTGCGCACAAACCAAGGGATGGCTGGGCAGACGATTCGCGATTCGCGCCTGGCATGTGTATAATTATCTTCAGGGATACACATCCATGCGGACGAACATCGTAATTGACGATAAACTGATGCGGGACACGCTTCGCGCAACGGGCCTGAAGACCAAGCGCGAGGCCGTGGATGAGGCGCTGCGGACTTTGCTCCGCCTGAGGCGACAGGCGGGGATCCGCCGGCTCCGCGGCAAACTGGACTGGCAGGGCGATCTAAACGCGATGAGGAGCAACAGTTGATCCTCGTCGATTCCAGCGTGTGGATCGATTACTTTAAGGGGACGATCACGGTGCAGACCGGGACCCTCGACAACCTGCTTGGCCAACAGCCTCTGGCCATTGGTGACTTGATTCTGACTGAGGTCTTGCAAGGCTTCGACAACGAACGAGACTTCAAGGACGCTATGGAAATGCTGACTTCGCTGCTGGTAGTGGAGTTGGGCGGGCAGGAAATCGCCATTCAAGCGGCCAAGAATTTCCGCGCGCTGCGCCGGCTCGGCGTGACCGTTCGCAAGACCATCAATACGGTGATTGCCACCCGATGCATCGAAAGCGGGTATGACCTGCTGCACAACGACCGGGATTTTGATCCATTCGCCAAGCACCTCGGCCTGCGCGTGGCGGTCTGACAACCCGGCTGCTGTCAGTCACAGCACTTGGACATTATGTTCAGCCATCTAACCCCCCAACGCTCTTCCACTTACGCTTCGTCGCACTGAGTGAACCCCGGGAAGTCCTTCACCCCGGCAAAAGGGGGTCGTCGGGGCCCCTGAACCTCCCTTCCGCCCGCCCCGCAAGGCCGGCGGATCGCCCACACTCGCGGACCCTCCGGTTCGCCGGCACGCGATTCCCGAAGCTGCTCCCGCCGGCAGCTCGTCTCGGCACCTTGGCTCCCGTGGCCGGCGCGAAAAACGTCCCACCGTTGTGTATCTTCAGGCCCGAATATCGAGTTATACTACGGGCAAAGGTGTTGTTCTTTTCTACACACGAGGAGAAGTTCTGAATGTACACCCGGCGAGGTTGGATCATCGGCGCGGGCGCCGCGGGGGTTGCCTCCCTGCTGCCGGCGGCGCAGGGGTCGGACTGGACGCAGTTCCGCGGGCCGGACCGAAACAACATCTCCAAAGAGACGGGTCTGTTGCGCAAATGGCCGGCCGCCGGACCCAAGGTGCTGTGGTCGGTTCCGGTGACGCAGGGGTATGCCGCCGCCGCCATCGTGGGCGGACGTGTCTACCACCACGACTACGATGAGGCCAAGTCCGAGTGGTGCGTCAACTGCCGCTCCCTGGCCGATGGCAAGCTGATCTGGCAGTTCCGCGAAGCGCGCGAAGTCCGCCCCAACCACGCCATCACCCGCACCATCCCGGCGGTGGACAGCCGTTTCGTCTGCTCTTTGGACCCCAAGGCCGTGCTGCATTGCCTGGACGTCAAGACCGGCAAACAGATCTGGCGCAAGAGCCTGGTCACGGAATACAAGGCCACCATTCCCTCCTGGTACAACGGGCAGTGCCCCTTGCAGGAAGCCGACCGCTTGATCATCGCCACCGGCGGCGCGGCCATCATGGTGGCGCTCGACAAAGCCACCGGCAAGGAACTCTGGCGCACCCCGAACCCGGGGCAGTACATGCTCTCGCACTCGTCGGTGATGCCGGCGGTTCTGGGCGGCGTCAGGCAGTACCTCTACGGCACGCTCAAGGGTCCGCTGGGTGTCTCTGCCAAGGACGGTAAGCTGCTCTGGGAATTCGGCCGCAAGTTCAACGTGGCGGTTGCGCCCTCGCCCATCGCGGTGGATGAGGAACGCGTTTTTATGACCGCCAGCTACGACGCGGGCAGCGTGATGGTCCGCGTGCGGCGCACGGGCGAAGCCTTTAAGGCCGAGGCCGTGTTCGACCTGAAGAACAACGAGTGGAACTCCGAGGTGCACACGCCGATTGTCCACAAAGGCCACATGTTCGCCGTGGGCAAGAAGAAGCGCGGCTTGTTTACCTGCCTCAGCTTCGACGGCAAGGAGGTTTGGACCAGCGAGGGCAAAGCCTCCTTCGGGCTGGGCAGCTTCATGATGGCCGACGGCATGTTCTTTGTGCTGGACGGCGACACGGGCAAACTGCGACTCATCGAGGCCGGCGCCGCGCGCTACAACGAACTGGGCAGCGCGCAGGTTCTCGCGGGCCAGGAGGTCTGGGCCCCCATGGCATTGTCGGACGGCAAGCTGGTCTTGCGGGACCTGACCAAGATGATCTGCATCGACGTTCGCGGGTAGGGGAAGGGCGTGATGACATACCGGCAAATTCGAGTCATCGGCGGCAAGGGCAACGCGCCCGGCCAGTTCGCGACATCGCTGCGCTGCCTTGCGGTGGATGCCCACGGGCAACTCTTTGCGGGCGGCGATTCCGAGATCAAGCTGTTCGACGCCGCCGGCCGGCTCAAGCGGCGCTGGTCCACCTCCCGGCCGGTGCTCTCCCTGGCCGTGGCGGGCGATGGGGCAGTATATGCCGGCCAACCGGGCCAGATTGAAATCTTTGACGGCGCCGCCAAACTCGTCAACACCTGGCGCGGCGAAACCCTGCTGGGGCGCGTCACGGCCATCGGCTTCGTCAAGGACGGCGTGTTGGCTGGGGACGCGGCGGACCGCGCGATCCGCCACTTCGACCGCACAGGCAAGTTCCGCAACCACATCGGCAAGCACAATCCGGTGAACGGCTTCCTCATCCCCAACGGCGTGGTGGATTTCGCGGTGGACGCCCAAGGCGTCATCCACGCGGCCAACCCCGGCAAGCACCGCGTGGAGCGCTACTTGCCCACCGGCGAGTTGCTCGGCCACATCGGGCGCTTTCACGGCACCGATCCGGCGGGCTTCGGCGGCTGCTGCAACCCCACCAATGTGGCTGTCCGCGACCATATCTACGTCACCGAGAAGGCCGGCCCGCGCGCCAAGGTCTACGATTTCAACGGCAACCTGCAGGCCGTCGTCGCGTCCGCCCCGTTCGACCCCAATTGCAAGAACATGAGCGTGGCCGTGGATGGGCGAGGGTTGGTTTACGTCGCCGACACGGTCAAGCTCGCCGTCTTCGTTTTTGAACCGGTGACCGTATGAGCGAACCGGTAACCAGGCGGGATCTGTTGCACCAGGTGGTCCGCGGCGGCGTCCTCGCGACGTTCGGCGGCGGCGCCATTTTCCTGGTCCAAAAAGCCCACGGACAGGTGGTCTGGCAAGTGGATGCGTCACGCTGCATCAACAGCCGCCTGGGCGATACCGGCGCGGAGGCGTGCAAGCTCTGCACCACGGAGTGCGTGGTCGCGCTATCGGCGGTCCGCGCGGTCAACGAGTATTCGAAATGCGGGCGCTGCAATATCTGTCCGGCCTACTTCAACATCACCAGCGCGGTGGATGCCCAGGGCTTGCCAAGCGAAAAACTCTGCCCGCGCGATGCCATTGCGCGCAAGCCCATCGGCAAGGCCGACCCCGAGGACCCGGCCAACAATTTCTACGAATACTCGATTGATGAGGAGAAGTGCGACGGCTGCGGCAAGTGCGTCATGAAGTGCAAGGAACCGCTTGGGCTGGGTTCCATTGTCCTGCGGGTCCGTTACGACAAATGCGAGGACTGCAACCGCTGCGCCATCTCCCGGGCATGCCCGAAGGACGCCCTGATTCAGGTTCCGGTGGAACAAGCTCTCCGCCCGCCGGAACTCCACCCCCGCACCGAATGATGAGGGCGAGGGAGTTCGTTCAACCCCCAGGTGTGGGGCAGGCAATCCTGCCTGCGGACACGCTTTCCAGCGTGTCCAGACGCCAGATGGAAAGCCGGCGGCAGCCAGGATTGGCTGCCCCACAGAGGCTCCTACTACTTCTCCTCTCGCTCTTCCTGGCCTTCGCACCCACCCTCCCCGCGCAATCTATTCCCTATTCGCGTCCCGTGGAAACCGCGCCGCAAGCGGAGACCATCGGCGGCGGCTACAAAACGCCCGCCGTCCAGAAACCCCTGCCGCGCGATGCCTACCTTCAGATGTTGGATGTACTGCTCCTGGCGGCGGCGATGGGAATCTCCGTCTGGTTGGTGATCAAGCGGCGCAGCCGGAAATGGGCGGTCGCTCTGACCATCGGATCGCTGGCCTACTTCGGCTTCTATCGCGAAGGCTGCGTCTGCCCCATCGGGTCGATTCAGAACGTGGCGCTGGCGCTTACCGACCGCACCTACGCCATCCCCATGGTCGTGACCGCGACCTTCTTCCTGCCCCTGGTCATCGCTCTGTTTTTCGGGCGCGCCTTCTGCGGCGGCGTGTGTGCGCTCGGCGCCATCCAGGAACTGGTACTGCTGAAGCCGGTCCGTGTGCCGCCGCGGCTCGATCGCGCCCTGGGCCTGTTGAAATACGTTTATCTCGGCCTCGCCATCTTCCTAGCCATCAAACCCGCCCTCGGCCGCGACTTCCTGATCTGTCGCTTTGACCCGTTCGTCGGTTTCTTCCGCCGCACCGGCGCGCCCCACATGCTGCTGCTGGGCGGGGGATTTCTGCTGCTCGGCATGTTTGTGGGACGGCCCTACTGCCGCTACCTGTGCCCGTATGGCGGCTTGCTGGCGTGGTGCACCCGGCTGGCCCGCCGTGGAGTCACCATCACGCCGGATAAAGAACTCGATTGCGGCCTCTGCGCCGAAGCCTGCCCCTACGGCGCCATCGAGCACATGCGCGCCGTGCGCAAAGACTGTCTGTATTGCGCCCGATGCTATGCCTCGTGCCCGCGCGATGGCGAGTTGGCGCACACGAAGGCGGAGCTGGTGCACCTGTCATGAGACGCGCAGCTTGGATCTCGGGCAGCCTGATTGCCTTGTGCGTCGCCGTTCTGTTGACCGACTACGCAGTCGCCACCCGCCGCACGCCAAACGATGACCGCCTCATCAAGTCCCTACAGGAGAAGGTGAAATCCGATGCGCAGTTGGCCCCCAAACTGGCCGCTGAGCAGAAGCGAGTCACCGCCGTGCGCCGCGCCCGCAAGTCGCGCGACAACGCCCTCGC
>JANYAH010000323.1 GCA_025361425.1 Candidatus Solibacter sp.
GTTGCCTCAGTTCGCCAACTTCACTCCAGCCAATTTCTTGACCGCCGCCAGATCCCTGCGCGCCGTAATCTCCAATCGCACGCCCGTGCCTTCCGCGTAGCGCGGCGCCTCGTCGATGATCTTCATCACCGCCTTCGACAGCTTGGCCTGGCGCGCCGCCTCCACGGCCTTGGCGCCGAGCACGAACGCCACCCGGAACCTGCCGTGGCAGGGCGCAAGGTACACGATGGTGCGCTTGCCGAGTTTCAACTTCATCGACCAGCCGGCTTTCGGCGAGTAACTGTTCCACTCTTGAATGGGCAGTGCCAGTTCCGCCAGCAATTCGTCCCAGAGCACTCGGGCGGCGCCGAGTTCCGCGCTCAGTTCGTCGTCGGTGGGCGGTTTCGTCCTGCCGATGAAAGCATTTGGTGACATGATGACTTGGCTCCGCCGCCGACGGTCCCGCTAGTTCACCTTCAACATCACCACGCCGTGCGAAGGCACTTCGACCGCATACTCGCCGGCTGCCGTGAGGTCTTTGTGCGCCCACAGATCGCGCACTTTGGGACTCTTCTTGGTGACACCGACTTCGCTCCACTTCACCGTCATCCTGGCGGCATCCTTGCTGCGATTGAACAGCGCCACCGCCACGCCCTGCGCCAGCGGCTTCTTCCACACTTCCAGTTCGCCATCCTGACGCACGCGCAAGCCCTGATGACCGGCCTTATCCTGATCGATCGCGATGACCTCCTTATTGAGCAGGATCTCCTTGATGGATTCGCTCATAGTACGCACATCGTGCCCGGCCAACAGCGGCGCGGCCAGCATGCTCCACAGGCTCATGTGGGTGCGGTATTCGGTATCGGTCATGCCGCCGTTGCCGATTTCGAGCATGTCGGGGTCGTTCCAGTGGCCCGGACCGGCATACTTCTCGCGGCCATTCTGGGCAAAGCCGATGTTGGCCATGGAATCCCATGTGTCGCGAATATCGCCGGTCGTGCGCCACAGGTTGCCGCCCACCCTAGCGCCCCACTCCCCAACGTCCAGCCAGCCATATTGGCAGAGACTGTACACAATCGGGCGGCCCGACGTGCGCAGCGCAAGACCCATCTTATAGTAGGCCGGAGCGTGCTCCTCTTTCGTGTAGACACCCGAGGCTGCGCACCAATCGTACTTGAGGTAGTCGATGCCCCAGGCGGCGAACGTCTTGGCGTCCTGCTCTTCGTGCCCGTAGCTGGCCATGTAGCCCGCACAGGTCAGGCGGCCGGGACCGGAGTAGATGCCAAGCTTCAGGCCCTTGGAGTGGACATAGTCCGCCAGCGCCTTCATGTCGGGAAACTTTTCGTTGGTCAGAATGTTGCCGTTGGCATCGCGGCCGGCTTCCCAGGTGTCGTCGATATTGACGTAGACGTAGCCCGCGTCGCGCATGCCGCTAGAGACGATGGCATCGGCCATTTCGCGGACGTTCTTGTCTTCCACCCGGCCGGCGAATTTGTTCCAACTGTTCCAGCCCATCGGCGGCGTGAGCGCCAGCTTGTTGGGCGGCAGCGGCTTCACCGGCGGCAGCGGCTTGTGCGTGGGCAACAGGTCGGCGGGAATCGCCGCCACCGCCGAAATCTTCTTGTAGACGGGAGGCGTGAAATTGCCGCGTCCCGCGCCCGCACCGCGTCCGGCGGCCGCGCCTGCCGCGCCACCGGGAGCGCCCGTACCGCGTCCACCGCGTCCGCCAACTCCCGAAATCGTCAATTCCTCACCGTTGAATTCCGCACGCATCTGGCTCGCGCGATCGTTAAAAGAGCCCTGCGTCTCGAACGTGATGGTGTTGCTATCGATCTTGCCGTTCTGCACCTTCCGGCTATCCGTGGAACTCACCATCTGTCCGGTGAAGCTGTTGCCTTCCACTTTGAAATAGTAGTAGGTCTTCCGCACCTGACTACCGCCGCGGGCGGCTTGTTCCATCATCCAGGTGCCGCCGAGATCGGCCGCCGAAAGGGCGGAGCCGAGAAGAAGCATGCAAGCTACGAGGTTGCGCATATGGTTTCCTTGAGAAGTAATCGCTTACGGGATACAGTAACAGAGTACTCGTAAATCACCCTGGGAAGGAAACCGCTTACAGCAGTCAACCGGCCGGACTTAGCGGAGGAGTGCGCCGCGCGCGCCAGTCCTGTTCCAGCATTCCCCACCCTGCCAGATCCAGCCAGCGGTCGTTGACCCACTCGCCGTCGCGTGTGACGCCTTCGCGCGTGAACCCCAGGCGCTCAGGAATGGCGCAACTGCGCGTGTTTCCGACGCCGCATTGGATAGTCACCCGGTGCAGGCCCAGATCGTCGAACAGGTAATCCAACAAGCTCGCGCAGCAGCGCGTAATAATGCCCTTGCCCTGATAGCGCCCCTCGATCCAGTAGCCTATGCCGCAATTCCGGTTGACCCAGTCGATCGAATGGCAGCCTACCGAACCGGCGAAGGCGCCGTCCATCCAGATGCCGCACTGTGGTCCCCGGCCGGCGGCAAACTGCTCGCGCACCCTGACAATAAAGCGCCGCAGATCTTCGGGCGACACCGTCAAATCCACCCACGGCAGCCACTCGCGCAAGTAAGCGCGATTGCGTTCCACCACAGCCAGGACCGGCTCGGCGTCTTTAATCTCGAACAGCCGGATTTCGATTCCCGGAGCTACCCTGCGCGAGAACATTCCGCCTCTTAGATCCCTTCCGGCTTTAGCGGATTGGTGGATTTCGACATCGCCGGCATCTCCGGCGTGTCGTGCTGCAACGCGTATTCGGCCAACCCGGTTTTCAGCAATTCAAACGCGGTCGCCGGATCGTCGGCGAACTGAAAGAGGCTCAGATCTTCGCGCGCGATCATGCCGTACTTTACCAGCGCCTCGAAGTTGATGATCTCCTTCCAGTACTCGCTTCCGTAGAGCAGGATGGTCATCTTTTTGGCCAGCTTCTGGGTCTGCATCAGCGTTAGAATTTCCATCATCTCGTCCATCGTGCCGAACCCGCCCGGAAACACCACCAGCGCCTTGGCGAGATAGGCGAACCAGAACTTGCGCATGAAAAAATAGTGGAATTCGAAGCTCAGTTCCGGTGTGATATAAGGGTTGGGGAACTGCTCGAAGGGTAATCCGATATTGAGGCCCACGGTCTTGCCCGCCGCGTCCGACGCCCCGCGGTTGGCTGCCTCCATGATGCCCGGCCCCCCGCCGGAGCACACCACGAAGCGGTACGTGCTGTTGGTGAATTGCTGGCTCCACTCCGTCAGCATGCGCGCCAGGCTGCGCGCATCGTCATAGTAGCGGGCCAGTTCGCCTTCCCCCTCGCGCAAGCGCGCGGAGCCGAAGAATACCACCGTATCGCGCACTTTTTCACGGCGGAAGTGTACCATCGGTTCCAGGAATTCCGAGAGGATGCGCAACGCGCGCGCGTCCGGACCGTTCAGGAACGTGTCATTCAGATACGCCACCGGCCGGCGCTCGCTATGGGGTGCTGTTATGTTCGACATTCGGCTTTAACTCATTCACCTTTCGCTTCAATTCCCGCACGGTGCGGAGTAACTCCGGCAGTTTCGCGAAGGCCGTCACCGCGCGCAGCCACTCGCCAGCGGCAAACGCCGGCGATCCCGAAATCCGCGCCCCTTTTGCCACGTCGCCGCCAATCCCGCTCTGCGCGTAGACCACCGCGCCCTCGTGTACCGTCAGGTGCCCGCTCGACCCCACCTGTCCGGCCAGCACCACATTGCGCTCCAACACCGTGCTGCCCGCCAGGCCCGTCTGCGCACAAATGATGTTGTCCTCGCCCACCGTGCAGGCGTGCCCCACCTGCACCAGGCTGTCGATCTTGGCGCCGCGCTTGATCCGGGTTTCTCCCACGGTGGCGCGGTCAATCGAAGTTAGCGACTGAATCTCCACATCGTCTTCCAAAATGGTCACGCCGGATTGCACAATCTTGCACTGCGTGCCATCGCCGCGTTTGGCGAAGCCGAAGCCGTCGCCGCCCACCACCACGCCGTTTTGCAGCGTCACGCGGTTGCCGATGCGGCAGAATTCGCGCACCGTGGCATGCGAATGTGCCAGGAAATTATCGCCGATTTCCGTTCCTTCATAGATCACGACGTGCGGGTGCAGCACCGCGTTGCGCCCGATGCGCACGCGTTCGCCCACCACCGCGAAAGGGCCGATGGAGCACCCAACGCCCAGGGTCGCGCTGGGCGCCACCCAGGCCAGCGGATGCACGCCGGGCGCGGGCCGCGGCGGCTGGTAGAACAGGGCCAGCGCGCGCGCGAAATCCAGATAGGGATTCTCCGAAACCAGGCAGACGATGTCCAGACCCTTTACCGCTTCGCCAACCAGGATGGCGCTGGCTTTCGTATGTTTGACCTTGCATGCGTACTTGGGATTGGCCAGAAACGTAAGCTGTCCGGTGGAGGCGTTTTCCATCCCGGCCACGCCGTGGATCTCCACTTCGCCATCGCCCGTCAGGCGGCACCCCAGCGCTTCGGCAATTTCTCGGAGTTTCATAAGAGCGGCAACCACCAGCGTACCGCAGGTGGCATGAGTCGCTCACCGGTCCGCCCGCGCGATAATTGACAGTTGACATGCCAGATCTTGAAGAGCTGTTCGAGAATAACCGGAACTGGTCGCGGCGGATTCGTGAATCCGACCCTGACTTCTTCCATCGCCTTTCTTCCCTTCAAGCTCCGAAGTTCCTGTGGATCGGCTGTTCCGATAGCCGCGTCTCCGCCAATGAGATCCTCGGCCTCGCCCCCGGCGAAGTGTTCGTACATCGCAACGTCGCCAACCTGGTGCTCCATACAGATCTGAATTGTCTGTCCGTGATTCAGTATGCTGTGGAAGTCTTGAAGGTGGAGCACATCATTGTTTGCGGGCACTACGGATGCGGAGGCGTGCACGCTGCTTGCGGACATACTCAATTGGGCCTGATCGACAACTGGCTGCGCAACATCAAGGATACCTACGCCCGGCACAAGAAAGAACTCGAACAACTCGACAATACCGCTGGGCGCGCAGATCGTTTATGCGAACTCAACGTATTGGCTCAAGTACAAAGCGTGTGCCACACCACGATCGTGCAGAACGCGTGGACAGGTGGCCGGCAACTTGCGGTACATGGCCTCATCTACAGGCTGAGCGATGGCCTGCTGCATGATCTTGCTGTGCGCATCACGGCCGCGGATCAGTTGGAAACAATCTACCGGATGGAAGAACCATAGGAACTCCAACTCCTGCGAGAATTGAAACATGCCGCCACCTTCCAATGCCCTCGATCGCGGATGGTTCAGCCGTGAGCGGGTGCTCATCCTGGCGCTGGGCCTCGCCACGCTGCTGGCTCTCTACCTCTGCTACCTGATCGTCCAGCCGTTCATCCCGGCGGTCACCATCGCCGTGGCCGCCGCGGTTGCCACCCAGCGGCCACAAACCTGGCTGCGCCGGCGTCTGCGTTCGAACACCGCCGCCGCCGCCATCGGCGTGGTGCTCGTGGCGGGTCTGATCGTAGTTCCCTTGAGCTTCCTGATCACCTATCTGGTCCGCCAGATCGTCGCCAGTATTCACGGCTTGCAGGCCGGTGGCGGTCTGTCGGAATGGCGCGGCATCGTCCATCTTCCGGCGCCGATCAGCCGCGCGCTCGACTGGGCGCAGGCGAACTTTGACCTGCAAACCCAGCTCGCGGCCATCGGCAAGAGTCTGGCGGGCCAGGCTGGCAACCTGCTCGCCGGCTCCGTCATCCTGCTGACGCAACTCGTCATCATGCTTTTCGTCCTCTTCTTTCTGTACCGCGACCGCGACCAGGCTCTGCATGCCCTGCGCCATCTGGTCCCGCTTTCCGCCGAAGAGGCCAGCCATTTCGGAACCCGCATCGAAGACACCATTCTCGCCACCGTCAACGGCTCTCTCACCGTGGCCTTGGTACAAGCCATACTGGCCGGGGCAATGTACACGGCGCTGGGCGTGCCGGCGGCCGTGATCTGGGCCTGCGCCACCTTCATCGTGGCGCTGATTCCGATGTTCGGAACTTTCATGGTCTGGGGCCCGGTGGCCGTGTTCCTGGTGCTTTCCGGCAGTTGGGTGAAAGCCGTAATCCTGGTCGCCTGGGGCGCGCTCGCCGTCAGCACCATCGACAACCTGCTTTACCCCTACCTGGTGGGCGGCCGCCTCCGCCTGCACACCATTCCCACCTTCTTCGCGATTCTCGGCGGCATCGAGTTATTCGGCCCCGCGGGTTTGATCCTCGGCCCCGTCGCCCTGGCCGTGACCATCGGCCTCCTCGACGTCTGGTCGTCCCGCACCACCAACGGCCAAACGGCGGAGCAGACCCCCCCGGAATCAGTCAAACTTTCCGCGTGAGCAAACCCCTGAGCGGTATCGTTCCGCCACGCCCTACCTCGTCGTCCAAGGCACCGGCAAGCTGATCGACTTCATAAAAGCCGCTCCAGCCCGACGGCGCCATCGGCCACGCCGAAATGCGCGTCGGCAATTCCGCGATCATGCTCGCCGAGGCGCGCGATTAATAAAAAGCCATGGCCACCACCCTGTACCTCTACCTCTACCTGGAGGACGTCGGCGCCGCCTACGCCCGCACGCTGGCCGCCGGCGTGACCGCGGTGATGGAGCCCAAGGACCAGTTCTGTGGCGACCGCGGCGGCGGCGTCCCGGACATGTGCGGCAGTTTCTGGCGGGCGCCACCCACATAGAGGACCTCTCGCAGGCAGATCTGAAGCGGCGGCACACTAGCGGCGCCTCCCCCCGGCAGATTACCAGAGATGAATGGCTACCACGCGAGGTTGGCCTGAGTTTTCGCCGTCCAATTGAGTCGAGATCACGATCTGGATGTTCCTGCTTTTCCAGTCTGAGGGCGACCGTTTCCAGGCCTCCTCCAGGCACGCCGGATCGGTCAGGAATTCGGCGGCGGCGCGCGTGCCATACGGAAAGAAGCCGCACGCGAGGACGGCATAATGACCCGTCGTCGAGTCGAAAATGCGGGAGATCAAGGCGTAGTCGTCCGTGAGGGCCGCCCCCGGCTGCAGGCGGAGTGGCACGAACCATTTCCGATCCGCTGGGTTCTGACGATCCTGAATGTATCGCACGTTGCCCTCCCGCGCGTAACTGAAGCGCAACGGCTGGGTCAGCCGGTTGTTCCAGTGGCTCGGGCCCAGCAAGACCACGGGTCCGTCCCGCAGATCGTCAAGACCCGCGGCTTCGCCGCGCCGAACCCGGTACTGCCTATCCCTTGACCGCAGCAGTCCGGACACCATGGAGAGCGCCAAGGCGTCGCCGTAGCGGACAAAGTCGCCCTCGAGTTGGCCTGCAGCGGGATCGGGTTGCATAACTGGAAACGGGGAAGGGGCGACGTTGTGCTCCTCCCGGGGCTGCCGGGGGAAGATCCGCGTGCCGGGGATGCAGACCAGGATTTGCCCGGGAGACTCCAGGATGGGGCTCCAGAAACGGTCGAGCGAGGATTCGCGCACCCAGGGACGCGACCAGGCCACCGCGCCCAGCAAAGCGCACGCGATGATCGCCGCACAGGACCACTGCCATCTCCGGCGCCGCTGCTTCGCCGCCAGCCGCGCAGCCGGAACAGGCTCGGGAGCGAGCGCCGCGGATTGGCTCGGCGCGCGGAATTCCGGCGCGTAAGAACCCTGCGGGAAGTCGATGTGGATTTCCGATTCGTGCCCCGGCTCCTGGTCGTAATGTGCCAGGCGTTTTCGGATGTCGACGGCTGTCATGCGGACAACCGGGTCCTGGTTGGTATCGTATTCAGGATCGCGACCGAAGACCTGCGCGCCTAAGGTACGCTCTTTCAGGTGTTCGCCGGTTCCCCCGAGCGTATGCTCCACCGTAAAGCGCAGCAGGAGCTGTGCACGCTTGCTGTTGCGAAACAGCGGGTTTGCCAAGAGGCGCGCCAATTGGTCGCGAACGGCCTCGCGCTCCGCTCCGGTTTCTGGTTTCCATGGACTACCTGGTCCGTTACGCCTAAAATCGATCACTACTCAACCCCGTTGTTCAGGACTATATCTCAATATTCGGACCGATGCAACCGTTTTCTTGCGGGACATATCGTACCGTATCGTCATGTATCTTTACACGGAAACCAGCCGCGCTACAGCTACCTAACCAACTGTTTCCATTGAAGAAGCGCCGGTACAACCGGTGTTACCGTACAACCCTTGCGTTTCTTTGCCCTATCGGCTTATCCTCATTGCGCAAGACGGGGTAGTTAGCTGTTGGGGTTAGGGCGTTCATCTGGCGAAGTGGGTAACTTGTCTAACGCAATATGACTAGTACAGAGCCGGGTGAAGGCCTATGAGGTCCCTCGCGGGAAAACTCAACTTTGGGTAGGGAGGCTTTTTTATGACGATTAAGAACGCGATGTGGTTATTGTGCATCGCCTCGCTTCTGTGTGGCGCTATGTTTAGCCAAGCCGTATCGAGCAACCTGGTAGGAGTTGTAGTCGATCCGGCGAATGCCACAATTCCGAACGCTGAAGTGCAGATAAAAGATCAGGCGACCGGCGCTGTCCGGAACGTCAAGTCCGCCGGCGACGGAATATTCCGCTCGACCAACCTGGCGCCAGGCGCGTACACGATCACAATTAAAGCGCAGGGATTTAAGACGTACCTGTCAAAAGACCTGAACCTGGCATCCATGGAAACGCGCGACATGGGTCGCCTCACCCTTACCATCGGGGCGCTTACCGAGGAAGTCCAGGTGACCGCGGAAGCCACCGCGGTGCAGACGGCTTCCAGTGAGAAATCTTCGCTGGTTGACGGCAGCCAGCTCAACTCGATCGCATTGAAGGGCCGCGACATGATGGCCATGTTGAACCTGATCCCGGGCATCCTCAGCACGAGCGTTGGCGAAACTACCTCCGAGGGTTCTATCGGCGGCGTCAACATCAACGGCATGGGTACCACCAAGACGAACTTCACGGTGGATGGAATCGTGGACTTGGATACCGGGTCCAACGGCACCACCCACTATGAGCCGAACATGGACGCCATCTCCGAAATCAAGGTGTTGACGTCGAATTACCAGGCGGAGTACGGCCGCGGCGCCAGCGGCCAGATCAGCGTGATCACCAAGGGCGGCAGCCAAACGTTCCACGGCACTGCGTTTGTCACCAAGCGCCACGAAATGTTTAATGCCAAGAACTACTTCGAGAACTTCAACAACCAGCAAAAGAGCAAATACCGGTATTTCGTCGACGGCTTTGGCATCGGCGGTCCGGTTTACCTCCCCAAGCTCTTCAACAAAGATAAGAGGCGGCTGTTCTTCTTCTTTTCCCAGGAGTACACCAAGCAGAAGCCGGCCACGCAGCGCACCTACTCATACATGCCGACCGCGTTGGAGCGCCAGGGCGACTTCTCCCAAAGTAACGACCAGAACGGCAAGCTGATCCCGATCTACGACCAAGTGACCAGAGTGCCCTACGCGGGCAACGTCATCCCGCAGAACCAGCAGAATGCGGCCGGGTTGGCCATGCTGAATTTCCTGCCGCTGCCGAACCGCTGCGACCTCGCGAAGAATGCCAATGGCAACGGCTGTTTCACCGAGGGCGATGCGACCCAACTCACGCGGCGCAACTACCTGGCCGAGTTCTTCGAGGTGCATCCCCGGCGCAACGATGTGGTTCGGTTAGATGGCTTCGTCACCACCAAGTTGAACCTCTGGGCCCGCTACGTCAACGACTACGACTTTGACCAAACCTCGGGCAACATGGAACTGCTGAACGCCGATAAGAAGTGGGTACCCTATTCGGAAGACCACCCCAACCCCGGCCACGGCTACGGCGCCGGCCTAACCTACACGATTAGCCCGGCCATCGTCAACGAATTCAATTTCGGTAAGAGCTGGAATAGTTGGGACTACTACCCGCACGACCCTTCGCAGCTCGACCGCACCAAGATGGCGAACCCGCCGCATTGGTTCAATGAGAAGGATCCGAGCTTCAATAATACTGGAGTCCGGCCCACCCTGGCGCCGGGCGACCAAAACTTCTCGATCTACGTTCCGGCCATTGCCTTCGGCGGCGGTTCCACGGTCGGGCAGGTGAACCAATCCTTCGGCATGCGTCCCTACACGAACATCAACAACATCTACACGTTCAACGACAACCTTAGCATCGTGAAAGGCACCCACAGTCTCAAAGTGGGCTTCACCTATGAGCGCACGGGCAAGTGGCAGCAGGGCGGCACCGGGTCTTACCTCGGCTCCTACAACTTCGGCAGCAGTTCCGCTATGCCGCAAGACACTGGCAACGGCTACGCCAATGCCTACGTCGGAAATTTCCAGAACTACCAGGAAGGCTGGCGGGTGATGGGCGATTTCTGGTTCACCGGTGTCGAAGCCTACGTACAGGACAACTGGCGCGTCAGCAAACGCCTCACCCTCGACTACGGAGTTCGTTTCTACCATCTGTCGCCGCAGGCCAACGAGAACAACACTTCCGCCGCTTTCTTATCGTCCGCCTACGATCCTAAACAGGCGGCCCGGCTCTACTACCCGGGCTACGATGCCGCCGGGAAACAGATCGCGATCGACCCGAAGACCGGATCCACTTCGTTTCCGTCCGTGGTCGGCACGTTCGTCCCCTGTTCGGTGGGCGGTTACTCCGGTTGCCCGAATGTCGCGCCCGGCATGGTAATCATGGATGGCAAGGGCCTGCCGCAGACGGGTTTCACGGTGACGCCTGTCGCGGCGGCCCCCCGCCTGGGGCTCGCCTGGGATGTGTTCGGCAACGGCAAGACCGCTATCCGCACCGGCTGGGGATTGTTCTTCAACCGCGGCGACGGCAACCAGATTATGGGCATGGCCGGCCAGCCGCCGTTGACGATCAACAAGACCCTGTACTATGCGCCCATCAGTTCAGTGACCACCCAGGGCTCTAACGCGGCGATCTCGCCGATCTCGCCCAGCTACAACACCACCGGCAGGCAACCGCTGGAATCGGTGATGAACTTCAGTTTCGGAATCCAGCAGAACGTCGGTTTCGGGACGGTTGTGGACGCTTCCTACGTGGGAGCGCTCCACCGCCACATCCAGCAGACCCGTCCCATCAACCCGATTCCACTGTACTCGCACTTCGACCCGCGGTACAACAACCCGTGGAACGCCAGCCTGCCGGCCTGGGCCAACCATTCTTACCGCGACGATTTCCAGCGGCCCATGGCGGGTCTCGGCGACCTGCAACTGCGCAATTTCGAGGGTAGCGCCAACTATAATTCCCTCCAGGTGGCGGTGCGCCGCGGCATGTCGCGCGGCCTGTCCTATGGTTTGGCATACACCTTCTCGAAGGAACTCCAGACCACCGGCGCCAGCCCCTACTGGCCCGACAAATACCGCAACTACGGCGCTTGGGGCACCCCGCTGCACATCCTGGCGATCAACTACATCTACCAGATACCGAACCTCGGCAAACGGATGAACAGTAAGCTGCTGGGCATCGTTACCGACAACTGGAGCATCTCTGGCATCACCTCGCTACAGAGCGCCAGCCGCACCTCCATCGGCTGCTGCACCTGGACCGGAACCACCACCGCCAACCCGGGTCCGGACATGACCGGCTCGGCGGAAGGCGCCAGGATGGTGGTCCTGGGCAATCCCATGATTGCCGCGGACCAGAGAAATTTCTACAACGCATACGACACCTCGGTGTTCATGCCGCCGCAGCCCTGCAATGCGAATAACAAGACCATGAGCTGCTTCGGCAACGCCGGCGGAAACCAATACATGTACCAGCCCACCACCATGAACAACTGGGACGTCACCCTGGCCAAGTTCTTCCCACTGAAGAGCGAGAAAGGACGCGGCTTCACGTTCCGGGCGGAGGCCTACAACGCCCCCAACCACACCCAGTGGAGCGGCATCAACACCTCTCCCACGTTTGACTGGCCTTCGTTCCAGGCCGGGAAGATCGTGCAGAGTAACGTGCAGTTCGGCCGCTATTCAGGTGCGCGGAACCCGCGTCAGATGGCCATGACCCTGCGATTCCAGTTCTAAATCGGGAGCATCGCTTGTGGGGCAGCTCGGCAAACTGCGCGCCGGTTGTTTACCGGCGCAGGTTTCCAACCTGCCCCACGATTTCCCCCCCCGCCCTCCCGGACTATAATTGTTCTTCACCTGGACCTCGCATGTGCCGTCCGATTCTCCTGGCGATTCTCTTCCTCTCGATCCCGGTCGCCCGGGCCGCGCCCAGCCAAACGGCCATCCGCGATGCGGCGGCGGCCTTGGCTAGGGGGGATTTCGTCTCCGCCGAACAGAAGCTGCGAGCCGAACTGCGCGACCATCCCGATGAAGTCGAGGCCCTGGCCTTGCTCGGTGCGGCGCTCCACGGCCAGAAGAAATCCCGCGAGGCGGAGGAGATCGGGCGCCGCGCCTTGGCCACCGGGGGACGCCACCCCGGCGCGAACTATGCGGCCGGCATGGCGCTGGCGAATGTGGGCCGGTTCGACCAGGCCGAAACCTACCTGGCAAGGGCGCTGGCAGCCGCACCGGGCAATTTCAGGGTGCTCTATAACCTGGGCGTCGCGGCAACTTTCGCGGGCCACCACGAACGCGCGCGCGATGTCCTCGCGGCCGCCCTCCGGCAGCAGCCGCGGAACGTGGATGTGCTCTACAGCCTCGCCTATGTGCTTTCCGCGCTCAAGCAGCGGGAGACCGCCGTGCGGCTGCTGGCGCAGGCAGCGCAACTGGCGCCGCAGCGCGCCGACATACAGAAGCTGCTGGCCATCGCCACCGCCGACTTGGGCGCGCTGGCCGATTCGCTGGCAGCCTGGGAGCGCTACGTGAAACTCCAGCCTGCCGATGAGTTCGGTCGCCGGGAACGCGGTTTCGCACTTGCCGCCACCGGGCAGTTCGAGCCAGGCATCGCGGAATTGGAACGCTTTCTAGCGCGCCACCCCGACGATGCAATGGGGCACTACGAACTGGCGCTGGCCCAAATGGAATCCGACCCCGCGCAGGGCCTGGCCCACCTGGACCGCGCCGTGGTATTGAAGGCCGATTTCGTGGAGGCCCGTTCGGCCCGCGGGAGCCTGTACTACCGGCAGGGTAAGCCCGAAACCGCGGTGGCCGACCTGGAATTTGCCGCGCGCCTGCGGCCCGGCGACTCCGTTACCCTCGACCGCCTTGGCCAAACCTACCTCGCCCTGGACCGGCCCGCCGACGCCGTGCGCGTACTGCGCCAAGCCGCCGCACTGGCACCCCGCGATTCCCGCATCCAACTGCACTTCGGCCGCGCCCTGGCCGATACCGGGCTAACCGCCGAGTCGAAAACTGCGTTGGACCGTTTCCGCCAGTTGGGACCTGAGAAGAACCGCGGGGTTCCAGCCGGCCTGGTAGACTATCTGAGCCTCACGCCCGAACAGCAGCGCGCCGATTACCGCACACGGGTGGAGAAAGCCGTCGCCGCCAATCCGCAGGACGCCGCCGCGGAGGCACGCTACCTGCAACTTTTGCTGGACGATGGCAAGGCCGGCGAGGCAGTGGCCGTGGCGCGCCGCATCGCGGATCTGAAGCCGGACGCATCTGTGCTTGCGGGCGCCGGACGCGCCCTGCTCGAAGCCAGGCAGTACACCGCCGCCAGGGAACTGCTCGAACGGGCCGCTGCGGATCGCCCCTCAGCCGATGTGCGCCTGAACCTGGCGCTGGCCGCTTTTCACGCCGGCGGCGCGGACGCGGGGCTGCTGCAACTGGACCACGTGCCGGAAGCGGAGCGCGGCGGGGACTTTTATCTGGCGCGGGCGCAAATGATGGACGCCGCCGGCAGGTCTCAAGACGCCGCCGCCGCGCTGCGGCAGGCGCTCCGTGCCGCGCCCCAGCGCACGGATCTCTACTGGCAGGCGGCCGCGCTCATGACGAAAAACGGCCAAACCGCCGAAGCTTTGCGGCTGCTGGACCGGGCTGCGCCGGATCGCGAGATTCTGCTCGCCAAAGCCACGACGATGGAACTGGCCGGGCGCACGCAGGAGGCCGAGCGCCTTCTCAATCAGGTGCAGAACCGCTGGCCGGAGTGGCCCGCCGGCTGGGTGGCGCAGGGAATTGTTCTCGCATCGCGGGGGCGTTTCGAAGAGGCCCGCCAGACGCTCCAAACGGCGTTCGCCCTGGGCGCGCACAGCGCCGAAGCCTGGTCCGCGCTCGCCGATTGCTCGCTGCGCTCCGTGCCCAAGCGGCTGGATGCCGCGCAGGCTGCCATCCGCCAGGCTCTCCAGTTGGCGCCGGACGACCCTTGGGTCCAGTCCCTCGCCGGCCGGGTCTTGCTCGCGAAGCGACAATATACCGCGGCCGTGGAACCGCTGCGCGAGGCGCTCCGGCTGCGCCCCGGCCTCATCCCGGCTCTGGAAAGCCTGGCGGAGGCGTACCAAGCTTTGGGCCGAAATGAAGAGGCGCTGGCGGTGCGCCAGCAGCGCCGAAAAGCGCCGCGGGACACTTCAGGACCGCGCGAAGTTCACCGTCTGTTCCTGTCGAAGCCTCCCCGCGATTGGTAGCCGCCGCTCCGCGCTCGTAAGTATTTGC
Source organism: Candidatus Solibacter sp. (assembly GCA_025361425.1). Taxonomy (GTDB): domain Bacteria; phylum Acidobacteriota; class Terriglobia; order Bryobacterales; family Bryobacteraceae; genus Solibacter. The sequence continues at coordinate 14,513 of JANYAH010000323.1, forward strand.
AAACTTCGGGCGAGACCCTGGAGCAATCAATATAATGGAATTTGACGATCGCGATCAGCGCTACTTTTACCGCCGAAGCCATCCAGCCCGGGCTGGCCTTCTGGATGCGCGAATTGGGGCTCCCCGCCGAGCTCCGCTTTGCCCCATATAACCAGGTCTTTCAGGAACTGCTCGACCCCACGGGCCTGCTCGCCCGCAATACCAGCGGCATCAACGTGGTGCTGGTCCGCTTCGACGATTGGCCCGCCGCACAAGCCGCCAAATTCGTCGATGCCGTGCGTGCCGCGGCCGGCCGTATAGCGGTCCCGCTGATCCTCGTCCTGTGCCCCGGCGCCGTCCAATTCGACGACGAAGTCCGCCGCGGCGTTGCCGATTTGCCCTCCGTCTACCTGCTCACCGCCGCCGAGATCGCCGCCCTTTACCCGGTGGCGGAAGTGCTCGATCCCGACAGCCACCAACTGGGACGCGTACCCTACACGCCGCTCTATTTCGTCGCCCTCGCCACCGCGCTCGCGCGCAAGATTCACGCCATCGCCGCGCCGCAATTCAAAGCCATCGCGCTCGATTGCGACGACACCCTGTGGGCCGGCATCTGTGGCGAGGACGGTCCCGAGGGCGTGGTGCTAGACCCGCCCCGCCGCGCACTCCAGCAGTTCATGGCGCAACGCCGCCGTGACGGCATGCTGCTCGCCCTGTGCAGTAAGAATAATGAAGAGGATGTGGCCGCCGCTTTCCGCGCCCATCCGGAAATGCCGCTCGCGCCTGGCGATTTCGTGGCGCAGCGCGTCAACTGGAATTCCAAGGCCGGCAACCTGGCGTCGCTCGCCGAAGAGCTCGCCATCGGCCTCGATACTTTCATCCTGGTCGACGACAATCCCAAGGAAGTGCAGGAGGTAGAGGCCGGCGCTCCCCAGGCCCTGGCGCTGCTACTGCCCGCGCGCGCCGAGGAGATCCCCGCTTTCCTCGCCCACGTCTGGGCCTTCGACCGCGCACGCCTCACCCTGGAAGACCGCCGCCGCGGCGAAGTGTACGCCCAGCGCGCGGAGCGGGCGCGCGCCGCGCGTACCTCCTCTAGCCTGGAGGATTTCCTGGCGTCGCTTGAACTCGAAGTCAAGATCGCGCCCATGGAGCCCGCGCAGGTGGACCGCGTGGCGCAACTCACCTCGCGCACCAACCAGATGAATGCCACCTGCATCCGGCGCACCGCGGCGGAAATTGAGCGCCTCTCCGAGGAGTGCCTCACGGTCCACGTCACCGACCGCTTCGGCAGCTATGGCCTCACCGGCGTCATCCTCTTTCGCGTCGCCGCTTCGGCGCTCGTCGTCGACACGTTCCTGCTCAGTTGCCGCGCGCTGGGCCGCGGCGTCGAGCATCGCATGGTGGCACGCCTGGGCGAGATCGCCTTGGCACATGGCCTTCAAACTGTGGAGATCCCGTTCGTGGCCGCGCAGCGCAATCGGCCCGCGCAGCTCTTCCTGGAATCGCTCGGCGCCGCACCCATCGACGGCGTTTTCCGCCTGAGCGCGGTGGACGCCGCCAGAGTGCAATACCACCCTTCCGCGGGGCAGCCCGCACCCCTGCCCGGCCCCGAGCCGGCCCCGGCCACTCCCCCCCCCGCCCGTGCCCCCTACGCGCGCATCGCAAGCGGCCTCCGCACGCCGGAACAGATCTCCGCGGCGCTGCGCCCAACTTCCCGCCGCCGCACCGCGCTCTGCGATGCCGATGCACCGCGCACCGCGCTAGAGCGCGACCTGGTGGCTCTCTGGGCCGAACTGCTCAACGTGGAAGCCGTCGGCATTCACGAGAATTTCTTCGAACTGGGCGGGCACTCCCTGCTCGCCGTGCAACTGCTCTCGCGCGTGCGCCAGATCTACGCGGTGGATCTCTCGCTGGAGGTAGTCTACTCTGGTGAGTTTATGGTGGCGGAACTGGCCAAGGCGATCGAACTCAAGGAAATTGAACAGGCCGGCGGGGACTATCGCGAGTTAATCCAGGAACTCGACGGCCTAAGTGACGCCGAGGTTCGCGCCCTCCTGGCCGAAGAACAGGATGCCACTTAACGCATGCGGATCCTGTTAACCGCTAATGCCAGTTACGTGCCGCCGCGCGGCGGCGCCACGCGCGCCAACCTTGTCTGGATGGACCAGATGGCCGGCGCCGGACACGCCTGCCGCATCGTCTGCGGGGCCAGCGGCGAAGGCGCCGAGTTGCGCTTTCACGCTTCCATCGCCGTGTTCGCCGTGGAAGATCCCTCGCGCCGCATACAGGTGCTGCGCCAGCAGATTCATGAGTTCCAGCCCGATTGGGTCCTGGTCTCCAGCGAAGATCTGGGACACGGACTCCTGCGCGAGGCCCGGCGTTCCGCCCACGGTCGCGTCGTCTACCTGGCCCACACGCCGCAATTTTTCCCCTTCGGCCCCGCCAGTTGGAATCCCGATAGCGAAGCCGCGGCCCTGGTCGCCGAGGCCGCCGGAGTGGTGGCCATCGGGCATCATTTGTCGGACTACATCGCGCGCTCTCTGGGCCGCGAGGCGGTGGTAATTCATCCGCCCATCTACGGCGCCGGGCCGTTCGCCGATTACGGCAACTTCTCTGGCGGGCTGGTCACCATGATCAATCCGTGCGCCGTCAAGGGTCTGCCCATCTTTCTCGAAACCGCCTCGCGCCTCCCCGAAATCGAATTCGGTGTCGTGCCGGGCTGGGGCACCACCAGCGACGACCGCCGCGCGCTGGAGCGCCTTCCCAATGTGCGCTTCCTGCCCAATGCCCGCCATATCGATGAGGTTCTGGCCCGCACCCATGTGCTGCTCATGCCGTCGCTGTGGTACGAGGGCTTCGGCCTGATCGTCATGGAAAGCATGCTGCGCGGCATCCCCGTGGTAGCCAGCGATTCCGGCGGCCTGGTGGAGGCCAAACACGGCACAGGGTACGTCATCCCAGTGAAGATCATTGAGCGCTATGAGGCCGTTTTCGATGAGCACGCCATGCCGAGGCCCGTGGTGCGCGAGAACGACTCCGCGCCGTGGGTGGCGGCCCTGCGCGAGCTGCTGACCGACCACACAGCCTACCGTCGCGAGTCTCTCGCCTCGCGGGCGGCGGCGCAGCGCTTTGTCGGCGGCTTGGATGCGGCGCACATGGAACGCTATCTGAAATCGCTCCACGCGCGTCCCGACGGGCGGCCCGGGCACGCCACCATCGAATCGCTCTCGCCCGAGAAGCGCGCCCTTCTTCTGGAGCGCCTGCGCAAACGCAAAGGGGCCGGATAACTGATGCGCATCCGCACCAAGCCCGTGCTTTTCACCTGCGCGTCTTCCGCGTGCGTCCGCACCAAGCCCGTGCTTTTCACCCCCGCGTCTTCCGCGTGCGTCCGCACCAAGCCCGTGCTTTTCACCCCCGCGTCTTCCGCGTGCGTCCGCACCAAG
>JANYAH010000324.1 GCA_025361425.1 Candidatus Solibacter sp.
CGCGTGGAATTGACGGCCGAAGGCAAGACAATTGGCTCTAGCGAAGTGGAACTGGCGGCCGGGGTGAATCGTCTGCGGCTACAGGCCAGCCTCAACGCGGTGGGCGCGGTGGCGTTGGCCGGCAAGGTCTCGGCCCGCGACCTGGGGGAGGCGCGTTTCGAAAATTCGGTGACACTGCGCAGCCCGCGCGTGCTGCTGGTTTCGCGCGACCCGGCAGCCAGCGAGGAACACCTCATCCGCGCGCTGCATGCCAACCAGTTCGAAGTGCAGCAGGCGCCTGGCGGCGTGCCGCCCAAGCTCGAAGATTTCCAACTGGTAGTGATCAACAACTGGGACATGGAATCGATCCCGGCCAGCGCCAAGGCATCGCTCGAAGAGTACGTGAAGAAGGGCGGGGGATTGGTCTGGATCGCTGGCGAGCACAATATCTACGTGGACAAGAAGGGCAAGCCCGAGGACGCGCTGGAGCGCACCTTGCCCGCGAAGCTGGCGCCGCCGCGATCGCCCGAAGGCACGGCGGTGGTGCTGATCATCGATAAATCGTCGTCCATGGAAGGGCGCAAGATCGAACTGGCGCGCCTGGCGGCCATCGGTGTGGTGGAGAATCTGCGGCCCGTCGATTCGGTGGGCGTGCTGATCTTCGACAATTCGTTCCAGTGGGCGGTGCCCATCCGCAAGGCGGAGGATCGCGGCATCATCAAGAAGCTGATCGCCGGCATTACGCCCGATGGCGGCACGCAGATCGCCCCGGCGCTCACCGAGGCGTACCAGCGCATCCTGCCGCAGACGGCGATGTACAAGCACATCGTGCTGCTGACCGACGGCATTTCCGAAGAGGGCGACAGCATGACCCTCACCAAGGAAGCGCAGGTGAATCGGGTGACCATCTCCACCGTCGGGCTGGGGCAGGATGTGAATCGCGCGTTTCTGGAGAAGGTGGCGGCCAACGCGGGCGGCAAAGCGTACTTTTTGAACGACCCCTCCGGTCTGGAACAGATTCTGCTGCGCGACGTGGAAGAGCACACCGGCGTGACGGCGGTGGAAAAGGCGATCACGGTGAAGGTGATCAAGCAGGCGGAGATTCTGGATGGCGTGGGGATGGAGAGCGCGCCGCAGTTGAAAGGCTACGTGCGCTTTCTGTCGCGGCCCACCTCGGACACCATCTTAATGGCGGACCGTGAGGACCCGCTGCTGGTGCGCTGGCAGTACGGGCTGGGCCGCGCAGCGGTGTTCACCAGCGACGCCAAGAACCGCTGGGCAGCCAACTGGGTGCAATGGCCGGGCTTCGACAAGCTGTGGGCCAACATTTTCCGCGACCTGCTGCCGCACGCGGCGCAGAGCGAAACCACGGCGGAGTTCGACCGCGCGAGCGACGAACTGGTGGTGGACTACCGGCTCTCGCGCAATGTCGAAGAGCCGGTCAGGACGCCTGATATTTTCGTGCTGGGTCCGGGCGGGTTCCATGCGCCGCTCAAGATGGGCAAGGTGGCGGCGGGCCACTATCGCGGGCGCTTGGGGATCGGGCAGAATCAGGGACTCTTCCGGGTGCGTCCCCTGGTGGATTCGCGCGCCTTCCCCGAGGTGGGCTTCTACCGCCAGGAAGACGAGATGCAGGAGTACGGCAACAATGAGCAGTTGCTGCGTCAGATCGCGGCGTCCACCGGCGGACGCTACGGCGTGAAGACTGGCGACGCCTTCGAGGCGGCGGGGCGGAGCATTCCGGCGAACATGGAATTGTGGCCGGGCCTGTTGGCTTTAGCGCTTGCGCTGAACTTGCTGGAGCTGGTGATGCGCAAGTGGAAAGGCCTGCTGGAGGCGCTGCACCTGGCCCCGGTGGAAGCGGGGTAGGACAGGCCATCGCCTTTTGTGGCCTGTCCTACCTCGCGAAAGCACGCCTGCTTGGCAGACGACACAAACTGATCGTCTGTGCTACTTCTGCGCTCTCAGAGTCTCAATCGCTTTCTCGATTTGCCGATCGTGGCCGCCCAGGAAATCGGCGGGAGTATTGTCCACGTACACGTCGGGAGGCACGCCGTAGTTTTCCATGTTCTCGCCCGAGGCGGTGAACACGCCGGCGCCGGGGGTGCGAATCGCCGAACCATCCAGCAGCGTGAAGGAACCGGTGCCGATCACCTGCCCCGAGGTCGGCATGCCGACAAGTTTGCCCAGGCCGAGTGCGCGGAAGCCATCCGGGAACATCTCGGCGTCGCTGGCGGAGCGCTCGTTTTGCAGCACCACCATGGGGCCGAAGAAGGTCGAACCCGGGCGCTTCACGTCGAGCGAATCGCGCCCGCGCGTCACCTGGTAGGCTTTGCGCTGGTTGAGGATCTGGAGCAGTTCTTGATCGATGCCGCCGCCTCCGTTGAAGCGCTGGTCGATGATCAGCGACTGCTTGTCCTGGTTCTCCAGCAGGTCGCGCTGGAATTTGGCGAGCGAGGGCGCGTCCATCGCCTTGATGTGCAGATACCCGATTTCGCCGTTGGTCAGTTTGGAGACCATCTGCTTGCGGCCTTCCACCCACCGGTCGTATTGCAGGTTACTCATGGCGGCGCCGGTGAGCGGTTCCAGATCGATGGTCCAGGCGCCCTCCGTCCCGGGCTTGGAATTCACCAGGAACTCAAACTTGCGGCCCGGAAGAATATTGAAGAGCTTCCAGTAATTCTCGCTGGTCTTCAGTTCCTTTCCGTTCACCGATAGGATGAAGTTGCCGGGGGCGATCTTGACGTAATCGTGATCGGCCGGACCCTTGCGGTAAATATAGCCGACCTTGTAGAAGCCGCTGGCATCGGGCTCCAGCTCGAAGCCGGGGTAACGCGTGGCGATGCGTTCTTCGGGGGCGCCCTGGATGGGCAGGCGGGTGCCGCCCGAAACGCCGGTGTGGGAAGCGTTGAGTTCACCGATCATTTCCATGATCAGGTTGTGCAGTTCCTCGCTATCGGCAACGTGCGGCAGCATGGCCTCATATTTGTCCTTCGCCGACGCCCAATTCACGCCGTGCATTTTGGGATCGTAGAAACGGTTCTTCATGACACGCCAGGCTTCTTCGAAAACCTGGCGGCGTTCGGCGGTGGTATCGATCTCCATCTTGACGGAGAAGGGGATGCGCCGCGGCGCCGCGCCGGCGGATGCAGTATTCGTGGAAGGAGCGGCCGTGGCCGCGGTGCCGCCGCGACCGCCGCGTCCGGCAGTGGCTGCCGCCCCGCTATCGGCCGCGGGGGCGGCGCTCACGGCGAGCGTGTAGATGCCGCCGCCCTGCAGGAAGTAAATGCCGCGGCTGTCGCGGTTCCATTGGGGCTCGCCGCCGCCGAATCCGCCGCGTCCTCCGCGACCGGAGCCGGCGGCGTCGGCCACGGTGGTATTCAGGCGCGTCAGCCGCGTGCCGTCCTCATTGATGGTGTACATGCCGGGTCCGCCGCCCGCTCCGGTGGCGTCGTCGGTCCCGCCGCCCATCGCGGAGAACAGGTAGGTGCGGCTATCGGGGGCCGGTACCACAAAGGATACCGAGCCCGGCATGCGGGTAAGCTGCGTGATGCGCCGGTCGATGCCGTCCCACACGATCTTCACTTGCACCGGGGCGGCGGCCGCCGCGCCCGCGCCACGCTCGCCGCGGCCCGCGGCGGTATCGCTGCCCGCGGCCATGGCCTGCGCTTCGCTATTGATCTCGTTGGAATCGGGCGCTTTCTCCACCGGTTGCAGGGCGACCGCGTAAAGCTGGGTCGCGGTCCGGTTCAACGCGGCCATCGACGGCGCGCCGGCGCCGCCGATCAGCAACAGCTTCTTGCCATCGGGGGTCCAGCGCGCGCCGCTCGATTGCAGGAAATCCTCGCCGCCGATCCTGTGCTCCTGCCCGTTCGCCAGTTCCTTCACCCACACGTGGGGACGCAGCAATTTATCCTGGCGCGAAAAAGAAATAAATTTGCCGTCGGGCGAATACTGCGCGGCCGTAACGTTGCCGGCATCGTTCTGCGCCACAATGTCAGTCTTCCCGCTCTCCACATCCACCATGCGCAGTTTGTGGTCGCTGCCGCTCCACATGAGAGATTTGGCGTCCGGCGCCCAGGAGATGCCGCTCTTGTCGCAATCGGCGTCGCTGATCTTCCTGGCGTTCTTGCCGGGTTCGTCGGAGAGGTAGACTTCTTCGCGGCCGCTGCGGTCGCTGACGAACGCGATCCACTTGCCGTTGGGCGACCAGCGCGGTTCCTGCTCTTTCCACGCGGTTTCGCTGACGCGCTGCGGCTCTCCGCGGTCTGTGGCGATGGTGAAGATCTCGCCGTGCGCCACCACGGCGGCGCGCTTGTTGGAGGGCGAAATGTGGAAGCCCTGGGCGTCGCTGAGCGTGACCAGTTCCTTTTCGTTCTCCTTCGGGTCCACCTTGATATCGATGACGATTTCGCTGTGCTTACCGCTGGCGGTATCGAGTTTCCAGAGGCCGAAGTTGTCCTCGTAAACGATGGTCTTGCCGTCGGCGGAGATGCTGGGGAAGAAGAGGTTGCCGTCGCCGTGGTTGGTCACCCGGGTCTCCTTGCCGCCCTTATCGGAGATCTTCCAGATGTTGTTGACGCTCTTCATGATTTCGGGACCGCCAAACTTGAGGCTCTTTTCGTTGTCGAGCTGGTTGGAGACGTAGAAGATCTCTCCGTTGCGGGCGTACATGGGCCACATGCGGTTGCCCTTGTAATCTTCGCCGCCGAGCTTGGAGAACTTCTTGCCGGCCACATCCATCACCCAGAGGTCGGCCGCATAGCTGCCGCGGTAGTGCTTGCGCGACCAGGCGGCCGGGTGCCGCGTGAAGGCCATCTTGGAGCCGTCGGCCGAGTAACTGGCCCAGGCGCCCCAATCTGTGGGAATGGGCCGCTCGATGCCGCCCGCCACGGAAATTTCCCAAAGAGTAGCCACGCTGGGGAAAACGCCGTTGCCGCGCCCGGAGGTGAAGATGACACTTTTGCCGTCCGGGGTCCAGTTCACCACGTTGTCATCCGCGCTGTGGAACGTAAGCTGGCGAGGCTTGCCGCCGGTCGCGGGAATCACGTACACATCGTAGTTACCCTCGCGATTGGAGGAGAACGCGATCCAGTTGCCGTCCGGTGAAAAGCGCGGGAAGACGTCGCGTGCCTGGTTATCGGTCAGACGCTGCACGCCGGAGCCGTTTTCATTAGCGATCCACAAATCGCCCAGGTAGCTGAAGGCCACTTTTCCGTTCGCATAGGCGGGGTGGCGGAGTAATTTCACCTGCGCCTGGGATAGCGTGGGCAGAAGCAGCACAGCGGCCAGGAAGAACGCATTTCGAATCATGACAGCGATCTTAAACGCTGGCACGGGCGAAGGCAACCGGTGGGACAGGCCGGTGTATCCTCTGGGTCTGCCTGTCTTCTTTAAGCAGTTCGGAACGACAGGCCAGGAGTCTTATCCCACTATTGCCGGCGGGCCGCCATTACCTTCTGGGCCTCGCCGAGCAGGGTTTCGGCCTTGGGCAGGTCTTCCACGGCTTTTTGCACTTCCGGATCGTCCACAAATTGCGCACGGTCGGAAGTCTTTTTGTCGAAAGCGCGCAGGTAGAATTCGTCGCGGATCTGCTCGGTGAGCCACTTCTTGTCGCGGTTGAACTCCGCGTCGGTGAAAGTGAACGGGCGCGATTGCAGGAAGTCCTTGAAGCGCGCCATCAGGTCGTTGTCCGGCGACCAGCCCTGTGGAACCTGGGGCTTGGCCGCTCCGAAGTACGTGGAGGCGAAGCGATAGATCACCGAAGAGCTATAGATGCGCCGCTGGAATAGCGAGGGCTTGAACGCTTCGAACTTTTCGTCCGGCGTGATGCCTCCGCCGCCGTACATCTTGCGGCCGATATCGGTGCTCTTCACGTCGTCGTTGTTCTGCGTGGGCTTGCGCGCGTAATAATAATCGAAGAACGAACCCTTGGTGTAATCGCGCTGAATCAGCCGCCCGCTGGGCGTGTAGTAGTGAGCGATGGTAAGCAATAGCGCCGCGCCTTCAGCCAGCGGAAACTGCGCCTGCACCAGGCCCTTGCCGAATGTGTTCTCTCCCATGATGAGGGCGCGATCATGATCTTGCAATGCCCCCGAGACAATCTCCGACGCCGAAGCCGAGTTGCCGTTCACCAGAATCACGATGGGGTATTTCTGCGCTAACGGATTCGCCTTGGCGCGAAATACCTGTTCCTTTTCGGAGCGCCCGCGATGCGACACCACCACCTGCCCGTCGCGCAGGAAGCGGCCGCTCAACGATACGGCCTCCGTCACCAGACCGCCGCGATTCTCACGCAGATCCAGAATCAGGCCCTTGATTTTCGATTCGTCGAGCCTGACCATCGCGGCTTCCACGTCGCGCGACACGTTCTGCGCTTCGAAGCTGCTCACCTTGAGGAAGGCGATGCCCGGCTTGTACCAGAACGCATCCACCAGACTGGTCTCAATCTCGCCGCGCATCACGGTCACGGTCACCGGTTCGGTGGCACCCTCGCGCATCACCGTGACGCGCACCGCAGTGCCGCGTTGGCCGCGTAGCATATCGGCCACGCCAGCCGAATCCTTTTTGGTAACGTCCTTGCCGTCAACCGCGGTAATCACGTCGCCGCGGCGCAGGTCCGCGCGCCATGCCGGCGAACCGGGGAACGGCTCCATGGCGATCACCTTGGTGCCGTCCATGGAGATTAGCATGCCGATGCCGAAGTACTGCGCGCGCTGCTTGCGCTGCATGTCCGCGTATTCGGTGGGGTCGAGGAAATTGGAGTGCGGATCGAGCGTGCGCAGCATGCCCGGAATCGCGCCTTGGTAAATCGCCTTCTCCGAGGACACGGGGTCGGCGTTATTCTGCTCCAACAACGAGTAGACGCTGGTGATCGCCTTAAAACTCTTGTCGAGATCGTCCTGCGGAGCGGCCGCGCGGGCCCGGATACTGGGGCCGTAAAGCGGGGCCAGCACGGTGCAAGCACCTACAATCAGCGCCACTTGAACAGAATTCCGAATTTTCATAAATTACCCCCGGGCGGCAAACTACCTTCTCCTGCTCTATCATAACTTGTTAAAACAGGGCGCCCCAAGCCACCCCTTCGGGGGCGCACACCGCTACCGCCACTCTCACTCCAGTAGACTACGCGAACCCCGAAACGGTTGCAAAATTGGGTCGGGGGTCGGCGCCAGGGGGAAATAGGCTCGGGGGACTCTCCGATGTGCGAAGTGGTTTTTCCGCCGTGTCCCTTTTCGCTTACTCACGGCAGCTTGACAGAGCAGGCAAAAGGCGACCGTCCGTCCCATTCCGCTAGTATTGGAAGAACCGTGCCCCACGCGCTTCTCGAAATCCGCAATCTCTCTTACAGCCTCGGCGGCCGCGCCATTCTGCGCGATATCAGCCTGGATGTTCGCGAAGGCGAAACTGTCGTCCTGCTGGGCCGCAGCGGCTCCGGCAAGACTACCCTGCTCAAGACCGTGAACGAACTAATCGCGGCCACCTCCGGCACCATTCGTTTCGAAGGGCGTCTGGCCGCCGAGTGGGACCCCATCCACCTGCGCCGCCGCATGGGGTATGTCATCCAGGATGGAGGCCTCTTTCCCCACTGGACGGTAGAGGCCAACGTCGCGCTGGTGCCGCGCCTTGCAGCCTGGCCGCCGCAGCGCATCGCGCACCGCGTCGAGGAGTTGCTCACCGCGGTGGGGCTCGCGCCCGCGGAATTTCGTGGCCGCTATCCGCGCCGGCTCTCGGGCGGAGAGAAGCAGCGCGTGGGTATCGCGCGCGCGCTGGCGGCAGATCCGCCACTGCTGCTCTTCGACGAACCTTTCGCCGCACTCGACCCCATCACACGGCTTGACCTGCAGCGCCTCTTTCTCGAATTGCGGCGCAGCGTGCGCAAAACCGCGCTCTTCGTCACCCACGATATCCGCGAGGCCATGATGCTGGCCTCACGCATCGCGCTGCTGAAAGACGGCGCGCTCGATCTGCTGGCCGAACCGCGCGAGTTCCGGGCGGCGGACACACCCGAAGCCCGCGCCTTCCTTGCCGGCCTGGAGCAAAACGGAAGTGCGGAGAACTGGAGTCAGGATGAACAGCGACCTCGCCTCTGAAATGCTTTCGCTCTCCCTCGAGCACCTGGCGATGGTGGCCATCGCCATTGCGATCGCCGGCGCCATCGCGCTGCCGGCCGGCGTGCTGCTCTCGCGGCGCCCCGGCCCGCGGCGCTGGGCGGTGGGCTTTGCCAACATCGCACAGACCATCCCCAGCCTGGCGCTGTTCGGTTTCCTCGTTCCCCTGCCGCTGATCGGCGGCATCGGCAAGCGCACCGCAATTGTCGCCTTGTGCCTTTACGCGCTGCTGCCCATCCTGCGCAACACCCTGCTCGGCATCACGGGCGTGGACGCGTCGGTGCGCGAATCCGCGGTGGCCATGGGGATGACCGCCCGGCAGATTCTCTGGCAGGTGGAACTGCCCCTGGCCGCGCCCTCGATTGTGGCGGGGCTGCGCCTGGCCACGGTAGCCACCATCGGCACCGCTACCATCGCGGCGGCCATCGGCGGCGGCGGACTCGGGGTCTTTATTTTTCGCGGGATTTCGATGGTGGACGCGCCCACCGTGCTGGCTGGCGCGCTGCCCGCGGCCGCCATGGCGCTGCTGGCCGACGGAGGTCTCGAATGGATCGAACGAAAGCTCTCGCCGGCCTGACGGCGCTCACCATCGCGCTCGCCGCGTGCGCGCCCAAACCCGCGCTGGTGGTGGGCTCCAAGAATTTCACCGAGCAGGTGGTGCTGGCGGAGATTCTGGCGCAGCACATTGAGCGCCGGCTGCACATTCCGGTGGGCCGCAAGTTCAATCTGGGCGGCACCCTGCTGGCGCACACCGCCCTCATCGGCGGCGCGATCGATCTCTACCCCGAGTACAGCGGCACCGCGCTCACGGCCGTGTTGAAGTTGCCGCCGTCTAAAGATCCGGCCGCCGTGATGGCCCTGGTTCGTGCCGCTTACCGGCAGCGGTGGCGCCTCGCCTGGCTGCGCCCCCTCGGCTTCAACAATACGTTCGCCATGATGGTGCGCGGCGATATCGCCCGCCGAACGGGCATCCGTTCGCTATCGGAAGCGGCACGCACCCAAGCCTGGAAACTCGGCGCCGGCTACGAATTCAAGCAGCGCCCCGACGGCCTGGCCGGCCTGCTCGCCGCCTACAGCCTGCGTACCGATGGCGACCCGGTCACCATGGACCTGGGCCTGCTCTACGCGGCGCTCAAGAGCCGCAAGGTGGATCTCATCGCCGCCAACTCCACCGACGGCCTGGTGGCGGTGCTGGATGTTGTCATGCTGGAGGACGACCTCCGCTATTTCCCGCCCTACGAATGCGCCGTGGTGGCGCGCGACGATACCTTGGCGCGCTTGCCTGGCCTGAAACAGGCGATTGAGGAACTCTCCGGCAAATTCCCCGACGCCGTGATGCGCAAACTCAATTTCGCCGTGGATGGCGAGCACCGGCCGCCCGCGCAGGTGGCCGCCCGGTTCCTGGACTCCACTTTCAAGCCTGCGGTGAATCCCTGAGATAGGTACCAAGTCAACGCCTTTCCCGCAGCCGTCCGCCAGGCGAAAGCGGATAATGAAATGGCTATTATGGTGCGCTCGCTTTCTATGTTCAGCCTTGGGGGCATATTCCTCCTCATCTCGCCCCGCCTGCGCCAGGACGCTTTTGGCGCGATCGGCAGCGGTGTATCGGCCATGGATTTGTATGCGCCTTATTCCTACATCGCGGGCGGCATCCTGGTCTTCGCCACGATGGTGTTCTCGTTCTACCGCAGCTCTCAAGCCCGTTGACGCTACACTGAACAGTGATGAAGATTGAGACGCGGGCCGTCCATGCGGGCCGTCATATAGACCCTGCCACCGGAGCGGTGACCTCGCCGATCCACCTTTCCACCACCTTCGAACGCAGTCCCGAGGGCGATTATCCCCGCGGGTTCAGCTACTCGCGCGAGGACAACCCCAATCGCCATGCGCTCGAAGAGTGCCTCGCCTCGCTCGAAGGCGGCAACCACGCCATCTGCTTCTCCTCCGGGCTGGCGGTGGCCACGGCGCTCGTGCAGGGGCTCCAACCGGGCGACCATATCGTCGCACCCGACGACGTCTACTGGGGGCTGCGCAAGGTGATCGGCGAGCTCTTCGGCAAATCGGGCATCGAGACCAGCTACGTCGACATGACCAACATCGACGATTTCCACGCCGCCCTGCGCCCCAACACGCGCCTGGTGTGGGTCGAAACGCCCTCGAATCCGTTAATGAAGGTCACGGACCTGACGTCGATCGCCGCGCTGGCGCGCTTGAGCGGGCCCAACATCCTCACGGTCTGCGATGGCACGTTCGCCACCCCCGTCTTGCAACAGCCGCTCGATTGCGGCATCGATATGGTGGCGCACTCCACTACGAAATACATCAGCGGCCACAGCGATGTCATCGGCGGGGCGCTGATCGCGCGCCAGGAGAACTACCTTTTCGAGCGCGCGCGTAAATCGCAGCGCTATGGCGGCAGCGTGCCTTCGCCCTTCGATTGCTGGCTGACGCTGCGCGGCATCGATACCCTGCCCTTGCGGGTGCGCGCCCAATCCGAGAACGCCATGCAGGTGGCGCGCTTCCTCGACCAACACCGCGCCGTGGAGAAGGTGCACTATCCGGGGCTGGCCACGCATCCCGGGCACAAAGTGGCGGCGCGCCAAATGTCGGCGTTCGGCGGCATGCTCTCTTTTCAGGTGCGGGGATCGCGCGAAGCCGCGCTCGGCGTGGCCGCGCGATGCAAGCTCTTCATTCGCGCCACCAGCCTGGGCGGCGCGCACAGCCTCGTCGAGCACCGCGCCAGTATCGAGGGGCCGGCGACGCGCACGCCACAGAATCTGCTCCGCCTCTCCATCGGCCTGGAACACACCGACGACCTGATCGCCGATCTGGATCAGGCGCTGTCTACAATTCCTGCTTGAGCAGCCTGCGGCCATGCCGGGGTACCAAGCCGCAAAATCTCCCATCCGCTAGTAGGTCAGAATATGCTGTGCGGCGCCGCGCGCGGCGCGCTCCTGGCTTTGAACCGCGGTGGCCGCTGCGAAAGTTATGTCCGCTTAGCACGCCGGCGGCCATGATCGTCGGTATAGATGATCGCCAGAACGGGAGTCGAGCCTCGCGGCATCCAGTGTCGCCTCTCCCCTCCAGTTTTTTCGGTCGCGAAACTGAAGAAACTTTTAACGGTCACGCAAACATATTTTTTATATTTCTTTGTTTTTCAATAACTTATCAATTGTCTGGGCATTAGGGAGCAGATGGATGGACTAATGTCGAATTAGAAAGGCTGCCGCAGTCAGGGCAATCCTTACAGTAAAGATGCCAACTGAACCGATTATTATCATCATTGACGGATCGTGGATCTAAGCTGCTTCTGAAGTAAACCCCAACGCGCTACCCACAAGCGCGCCTTTCAAATACTCCCCAATAGGGGCAGGCCTTTTCATAGGCAAAAGCTGGTACTATTCTTTGGGGGTATCTCTGAGAACCGAGTATCCCCAAAGAAAGACCAGACAATTTTTCCCCACAGTCTTACTGGGAGCCGAGGCTCTTTGAGAACAGCCACTATTTTGGCTTGTTGCCTGCTCGTATTCCCGCTCATCGGCACGGTGCCAAGACCCAAGCCGAGGGCCAGGACGCTGTCCCTGGCATCCAGTGACGAAGCACCCTTGCGCCGGGCGCCTTCGGATGCACTTTCGCGCGAAGGCGGCCGGCTCTTCCAGGCTGGGCGCTATCATGAAGCGCTTCAGCGGTTTGATGCCACGCGCGCGGTCGCCGTCGAGGCCCAAATGCCGCGTGAGGCAGCGCGCGCCCTGGGCAACATCGGTGCCAGCCAGTTCGCCCTCCACAAGTATCGGCCGGCCTTGCACTCTTTCCTGGAAGCGCACCGGCAGGCGGAGGCGATCAACGACAGGAGCGCTGCCGCAATTTTCGACGCCAACATCGCGTCTCTCTACTCGGAGCTGGGTGAGCTGGACGCCGCTTCGGAGTGGATACAAGGTACGATCAGACGACTCAACGGCAGCGAGCGGAAGCATTTACCGAAGATCCTCATCCAACTGGCTACTCTGCGTGCCCGTCAAGACCGTATGCCGGAAGCACGGCAACTCTTCAAAGAAGGCATCGCAGCCGCCGACCGCGCAGGCGATCTCGCCCTGTACGCGAACGGCTGGAACCGCCTGGGCGAGGAATACCTGAAACGCGGCGAACTGGCACTGGCGGAGGGGCCGCTGCTGGAGGCTTACCGCATCCGCAAACTGAATCATCTGGTGTCGGATGCGTCGTATCGCAGCCTGGGACGTTTACGGTTGGAGCAGGGCGATCTGGCCTCGGCCGCGGCGCTGCTCGACCGCGCGGTGGAACTTTCCGCGCAGTCGCAGGGCGGGATTCCGACGTGGGACACCTATCACTACCGCGGACGCGTCCGGATGGCTCAAGGCCGGTTGCGCGATGCCATGGCCGATCTGCGGATCGCAGTCCGCCTGGCGCGCGGTTGGCGCTGGAACGCGCCGCCCGACGATGCCTCGCGGATGGGGACGGAAGGCTGGCTGGAACTGGTTCATTCGGCGCTGGTGGAGGCCGGCAACCGGCTGTACCTGGAGACCGGGGAACCGGCGCTGATCCGCGAGACGTTCGAGGCAGTCGAGGAAAACCGCGCCAGCAGCCTGCGCGCCGTGTTTTCGCGCGGGCGCAGTCCAGATCCCTCCGAGTTGCCACCCGCCTACTGGGAAACGCTGGCGCGGCTGCAACGCGCCGAGGTACAGGCCCTGCGCACGCCGGACGCGGGCATCCAGGAAACCGTCGCCGGTGTCCGCGCCGAACTGGTGCGGATGGAAGTGGCGCTGGGGCCGGACTTGGCGTCGCTGCCATCCTCGCTGCTGGAACGCACCCGCCAGGCGCTGGATGGCGACAGCGTGCTGCTCAGTTTTCAACTGGGCGACCGCATTTCGTGGTTGTGGGCACTGGACCGCGACGGTCTGGCGCTCTACGCTCTGCCGGCGCGTGCCCAGGTGGAGTCGCAGGCACAGGCGGCGGCGATAGCCATCCGGGAGGATGCGGCGCCCGGCGGGGATGGGCCGGCGCGTTTATGGCGAACCCTGTTCGGCCAGTTGGCGCCGCGGTTTCAGCGCAAGACGCGATGGCTGGTGGCGCTGGACCGCGGCTCCACGCTGACCGATTCGCAGGGCCGTTTCACGGCGGGCGGACTCCCCTTCGAGGCCCCGCTGGCGGCGCTGCTGGATTCCAGCCGGCAACCGCCGGCCTACCTGGCCGAGCGTCACGTGATCGAGATTATCCCCGGTGCGGGGTATTGGGTGGAAGCCCGGCGCCGGACCCATGAGGCCCCGACGCCGTTGTTCGTCGGCGTGGGCGACCCCATCTATAATACGGCCGACCCCAGACTGCCGCCGCTACCCCCCGGTGCGGAGCCGGCGGCGAACCCCGGGCTGATGCTGCCGCGGCTGGTGGCAAGCGGCGCGGAACTCGACGCCTGCGCGCGAAACTGGCACGGGGAACGGGTACTCTTGAAGGGCGCCACCGCCTCGCGAGGCGGCCTGGCCGAACAGTTACGCCGCAATCCGGCGGTGGTCCACCTGGCGACGCACGTCCTGGAATCCTCGGAGCGCCCGTCTTACGGATTGATCGCGCTCAGCCTGACGGCGCGCCGGGAGAGCGAGCTGTTGCCGCCCTATGAGATTGCCGGCTGGCGCACCAATGCCGGGCTGGTGGTCTTGAGCGGCTGTCATTCCGCGCAGGGCGCCAAACTCCCGGGAACCGGGTTGCTCGGCCTGACGCGGGCCTGGCTCATGGCCGGTGCGCATTCGGTGATTTCCAGCAACTGGGCTACGCCCGATGAAAGCGGGGCGCTATTCGGCGCACTCTACCGAAACCTGAGCGAGGGGCGCGGCAACTCGCCGGCGGCAGCATTGCGCGCGGCGCAACTGGAGATGATTCGTTCCGGGGGCTGGCGCGCCAGGCCCAGCTACTGGGGCGCCTATTTTGTAGTGGGGAGCCAATGAGCCCTGAAACCGAGCCACACGTGCAAACCGAGAGCGATCCACCGGAACCGTCCTGGTCCCTGCTGGTCGACCGCATCCGGGCGGGTGATCCCGCCGGCATGGAGCAGTTGTACGCAGTCTTCGTTAAGGGCATCCGTTTCTTTCTGTGGCGACAACTGGGGCCGCAGGACCTCGACGACAAGGTGCACGACGTTTTCCTGATTGTCACGCAAGCCATCCAGCGGGGCGAGCTTCGCGAACCGGACCGGCTGATGGGTTACGTGCGCACGGTGGTCCGGCGGCAGGTGGCGGCGCACATCGACAGCGCCGTCCACGCGCGGCGCAACCAGCAATCGCTCGACCCGGCGATGACGATCTCCGACCA
>JANYAH010000353.1 GCA_025361425.1 Candidatus Solibacter sp.
CAATGAAATCAGCTTCATACACACGGCAGCAAGCCGACGGGGCGTCGGCCGCGGACCGGGGGTCCGCCCCACAATCAATGGAGACTGTGCGGTACAGGGAAAACTAAGTGGCATTGGACTCTTAGTCTGCCGCGTCCCGACTCTTCGGGACGCCCTTTGGAGCACGCCCGGCAAGCGTCCCGATGAGTCGGGACGCGGCCGGCACGAGTGCCGGCGCCACATAGACGACGCAGCCGATGTGAAGTCATTATTGCGTGGTGCCTCAGTCGACTTACCGTTCACGATGAGACTGGTGGTGTAGTGCGGCCGAAATCCTGCCGGTTTTGTGGGGCGGGCAATCTTGCCCGCAGCCGCCTTTCAGGCGGCTTTTTCAGGCCAAGCGCGCACCTGCGTGCTCCGCAAGCGGCGGCTGAACGCCGGCTGTAGCCAGGGTTGGCTGCCTCACGGCCAAGTGCATACTTGCTATTCCGCTTGCCGCAGACCACTCGCAAGAGTGCTTCCTTACCCGCCCTGCCCACCTAAAACCGCGTCACTTCCGTGAAGTTGAAGCCGTGTACTTTCATCGCCGGAACCACCATATCGAACGTCTCCTCACCAGACGCGCGCACCGCCGGCGATAGCGCTTCCACGTTCGACAGCATCTCCATCAGTCCCACGTTGAAGCGGAAATTGCGCACGCCCGCCGCCACCTTGCCGCCCTCCACCAGGAACGTGCCATCGCGCGTCATCCCGGTGAAAATCTTCTCGTACGGGTCCACCTCGCGGATGTACCAGAGGCGCGTCACCAGAATTCCGTGCTCCGTCGACGCCACCATTTCTTCGACAGAACTCTCGCCGCCCGCAATCACGATATTCATGGGCGCTTCGCCGGTCTCGTTGGGCAGCGGGAAACCGTGGCCCGTGGGCGCCGCGCCAGCCAGCGCGGCCGCCTGCCGGCAATAGGCGATCTCGCGTACCACGCCCGCGTCCACCAGCGTCAAACGCCGCCGCGGCACGCCTTCGGCATCGAACACAGCGCCAGATTGCAGTGCATGCCGCGCGTCGTCGTAGACCGTGATATTCTCGCCGAAGAGCTTCTGGCCGATGCGGTCGTTGAGGAAACTGCGCCCGTCGCGGATTGCCGTGCCGCTGAAATCCGTGAACATCTGCCCCACCAGATCCAGCACCGCCGCCGGCTCCAGAATCACCGTGTACCGCCCCGCCGGCAGTACGCGCGGATTGTGCGACGCAACCGCCTTGCGCGCAGCCGTTCGCGCCAGCGCCACCGGGTCCAGGGCGCACCGGTCGCAGGCGCTGGCCTTGGCCCAACCGGAACTGTCCCCCGCCATCGCGGTGATGGAGAAGCGCGCCATGGTTTCGCGGTAACTCGCCGCCACGCCGCGCGAATTGTACAGCGCGAACTGCGTCGCATCCGTGGAATAGATGCCGGCCGCCGTCTGTCCCACGCCCGACACCGCGCGGATGGCCTCCGCCACGGCCTGCGCGCGCTCCTCCGGCGTCGCCTGTGCAGTGGTCTCGAAGTAGCGCTGCACATCGTCGAGTTTCGCCGGCTCGGCCAGCGGCGGCAGATCCGCGTCGCTCTCGTTCAGACGCGTAATGGCGATAGCCTCCGCCACCACGTCGCGGATACCATCGCGATCCAGCCGGTTGGTGGTGGCGCGCGCGGTCCGCCCGTCGACCACCGGCCGCACTGAAAGCTGCGTGCTCCGCTCGCTGACGTTCTGATGAATCGCGTTGTTAGCGAATCGCGTGAGCGCCTGCGTCTCTTCAGAGACAATGGCCTCGATCTCGCTCACCCCCAGTGCGCGCGCCGCGTCCACCACCTGCTGGAACAGGTTATCCGGCATACGCGCTGCCCACCTTGATCTTGCGGAAGCGCGCCGGACTGGCCCCGTGGCCCGTGCCCATCACCTGCTCGGGCTGTCCCTTGCCGCAGTTGGGAACGCCCCACAACGTCCAGTGTTCGCGCCCCGCGATGGCCGTACATGCATTCCAGAACTCGGTCGAAATGCCGCTATAGCTGGGGTTCTTCAACATCCGCCCGCGCTTGCCGTGGCGGATCTCCCACCCGATCTCGCAGCCGAACTGGAAGTTGTACCGCTTGTCGTCAATCGACCAGCTCCGATTCGTCTCCATGTAGATCCCGTGGTCCACATCGAAGACTTCTTCCAGCGTCTGCTCCCCGGGCTGAAGGCTCACGTTCGTCATGCGGATCAACGGCAGCCGCGCCCATCCATCCGCCCGCATGCAGCCGTTGGAGCGCGCCGCACCCACCGCCGCCGCCGTCTCACGCGACGTCATGTAGCCCACGAACTGGCCGCGGCGGATGATGTCGTTGCCCTGCGCCGGCACGCCCTCATCGTCGAACGCGAAGGTGCCGAGGCCGGGGCCGTGCTGCTCCCGCGCGTCGCACACCACGTTGACAATCTCCGACCCGTAGCGCAAATGATTCAACTGATCCAGCGTGAGGAAGCTCATCCCCGCGTAGTTGGCCTCGCTGCCCAGCACGCGATCCAGCTCAATCGGGTGGCCGATGGATTCGTGAATCTGCAACCCCAGTTGCGCGCTATCCAAAATCAAATCGCTTTCGCCCTCGGGACACTGCGCCGCGGCGTGCAGCGCCACCGCCTCTTCGGCAATCCGCGGCGCGTTCTCCAGCAGCCGCAACTCGTCCACCAGCTCGTACCCCTTCAACTGAAACTGCCCGCCGAAGGAGTTCGGGAATGAGCGCTTCTGGATCTCCCCATCCTTGTAACTTAGCGCCGAAAAACCCGCGCCCGAGAGACACCGCGTCTGATCGATCACGCTACCCAGCGTGGAAACGAAGACCTGCCGCCGCTTCTCAAATTGCATCGCCGCCTCGGCCAGGCTCACTCCGGGGTTGCGTCGCAATTCCTTATCCACCGCCAACAGCACCGCCAGACTGCGATCCACCGGCACGGTGAACGGGTCCACCTGCATGGGCGAGCTCCACACCGCCTGGTACTGGGCTTCCGGCGCCAGCGCCACTTCGTGCGTGCGCGCCAGAGTGCCCGCCCGCGCGATCTCTAGCGCCAATGCCGCCGCACTCTCGATGCCGGCCGCCGTCAGACGGTCGGTAGCCGCGAAGCCCCAACATCCGTGCGCCAGCACGCGGATTCCAATGCCCTGCGATTCGGCGCTGGAGACGTGCCCCGTTTTGCCGTTCTTGGTGGAGATTTCCCGCTCGCGCGAATCCACCGCGCGCACGTCGGCATAGGTCACGCCGCGCCGCGTCACCGCGTCCAGAGCGCGCAGGGCTAGAGCCTTCATCGCGGTGTGATCAGCCCGCCGAGTTTATCCTGCTCGCTCGAGGCACTCCGTGGAAAGCGCGTCGAATAGGCTTCCGGGTACTTCAAACCCGACCCGGTGTTGTAGATTACGATGCGGTCCGTGCTCTTCAGGAAGCGCGACCGCAGCAGGCGCGCCGCCGCGTCCACACAGGCCGCGCCCTCCGGCGCCGCGAAGATGCCTTCGTCGCAGGCCATGTGCACGCCGGCCTCCAGCATGTCTTCATCGCTCACCGCGATTGCCGTACCGCCGCTCTCGCGCACCGCGTTGAGCACCAGGAAATCGCCCAGCGGTTTGGGCACGCGCAGACCGCTGGCCAGCGTGTGCGCGCCGTCCCAAAAGCGGCTGCGCGGCTCGTTCTCCAAGTACGCGCGCACCACCGGCTGGCAGCCATCCGCCTGCACCGCGATCATCTTCGGCCGCCGGCTGCCAATCCAGCCCAGCTTTTCCATTTCGTCGAAGGCCTTCCACATGCCGATCATGCCAACGCCGCCGCCGGTGGGATAGAAGATCGCGTCCGGCAGTTCCCAATCCATCTGCTCCGCCACTTCGTACCCCATCGTTTTCTTGCCTTCGATGCGGTACGGCTCCTTGAGCGTGCTGAC
>JANYAH010000354.1 GCA_025361425.1 Candidatus Solibacter sp.
TTCGGGCTGGTGACCCTCAATCACATTGCGTCGATATTCGGCGGGCGATTCCTGACGCAGGATACAGGTTTCGGCAGCTTCTATCTGGGATTCGTGGCGGTATGGGCGGTGGCGGTGGCAGTCTCGATTGCCGGGCTGTTCGTGCGCCGCTTCGTGGTGCGGCCGGTGTGGCTGGGTAAAGTGGCGCCGGAATCGGGATTCATCGCATTCCTGATCTTCACACTGATGGCGACGTATCTGGCGGGGCTGTGGATGGACGAGGAAACGGTGGCCGGGCAGGCCGTGTGGTGGCTGCACACCATGGCGCTGTTGATTTTCCTGCCGCTGATTCCGCACACCAAACATCTGCACCTGGTGCTGAGCCCGGCCACGGTGTTCCTGAAGCGGCAGGGCTTCAGCCGGATTCCGCCGCTGTCCGGCGACGAGGATTTCGGCCTCGATACCGGCAAGGACGTAACGCGGATCGACGCGTTGCAGGCGTTCTCGTGCGTGGAGTGCGGGCGCTGCACGGAGCACTGTCCGGCGGCCAATACGGGGAAGGTTCTCAACCCGAAAGAGATCATCCTGGGGATGCGCAATTACCTCAATGAATTCGGCGCCGGCAGCGAAGCGCCGCTGTTGGGCAAGCACATCGGCGAAGAGGCTGCGTTCCAGTGCACGACGTGCGGCGCCTGCGAGTTCCAGTGCCCGGTGGGCATACAGCATCTGCCCACCATCATCGGGCTGCGGCGCGGCGCGGTGAACACCGGCAAGTGGGAAAACGATTACGGGACCAAGCTGTTCCTGAACCTGGAACGCAACGGCAACGCGATGGGGTTCGCCACCAGCGACCGGCAGAAGTTCATCGAGAAGAACGGTCTGCCGATCTATGACGGCAGCCAGGAATACTGCTTGTGGCTGGGCTGCATGGGGGCTTACGATCCGCAGGGGCGCGAGATCGTGCTGGCGTTGGCGCGGGTGCTGCAACACGCGGGGGTGACGTTCGGCGTGCTGAAGAAAGAGAAATGCACGGGCGATCCGGCGCGCCGGTTGGGCAACGACCTGGCGTTCACGATGGTAGCGGAGAGCAACATCGAAACGCTACAGGCCGCCCACGTCGAGAAGATGGTGTCGATATGCCCGCATTGCGTGCGGACGATCGGGACGGATTGGCGGGAGGCCGGCGCGACGTTCGAGATTGAGCATCACAGCGAATTGCTGGCGCGGCTGAAAGACCGGCTGCCGTCCGCGGCGAGTGGGGCGGCGCGCGAGACCGTGGTGTACCACGACCCGTGCTATCTGGGCCGGTACCGCGATAAATACGACGAGCCGCGGGCGGTGATTGCGCAGACCGCGAAAGTGGTGGAAGCGGGGCGCGCGCGGGAGCGTTCCTTCTGCTGCGGGGCGGGCGGCGGGCAGATGTTCCTAGGCGAAGAGAAGGGCAAGCGCGTGAACGTGGAGCGCGTGGAGGAACTGGTGGGGACAGGCGCGCAGGTGATCGGCACGGCCTGCCCGTTCTGCCAGACGATGTTCCGCGATGCGCTGGGAGCGGTGACGCCGACGACGCCGAAACTGCTGGACATCGCGCAGATTGCGGCGGCGTCGCTGGGGCCGGAATAACCGGTGGAAGCAGAGTGACAATCGCGCGGGAGATGTTATACTGTTTTTTGGCGAGGCGAGGGTCGCGCCAGCTTCAGAAATTCCCGAGCGGGCGCGTAGCTCAATTGGCAGAGCAACTGACTCTTAATCAGTAGGTTGTAGGTTCGATTCCCACCGCGCTCACCACACAATCAATAATTTACTGGTCACGGAACGGTAGCGGCAACTCCGGGTGGCGGCAGGCGCCGCTCCAGCCCCGGTCCACGCCGATCGCCTATGCGGAGCGATGCCTTTGGCACTGTAGATTAACTTTCGCGCGCGCGGGCGAGTTATGATATTGCCATGTTGAAGGATCGGGTCGCATTGATCAGCGGCGCTGCCACCGGAATCGGCGAAGCGGTGGCGCGGCTCTTCGCCAGTCAGGGCGCGAAAACGTACATTTTAGATCGGGATCTGGCAGGTTGCCGGCGGGTGGCCGAATCCATCGTCTCGGCGGGCGGTGAGGCGACGGCATTCGGGGGCGACGTGCGGCGTCGCGAGGACATAGCGCTCTGGGTGGAGAGCGCGATGGGCGGTTCGGGCCGGATCGATGTGCTGATCAATAACGCTGGCGTATTCCCCCGCCAGGCATTTCTCGAAATGTCCGAAGCGCAGTGGGACGAAATGCACGAGATCAACCTGAAGAGTATGTTCCACACGCTGCAAATGGTGCTACCCCACATGGTGGCGCAGCGGGGCGGGAAGGTAGTCAACATTTCCTCGGTCACGTTCCACCTGGGAATGGCGTTGCTGTCACACTACGTGGCGACGAAGGGCGGGGTGATCGGGCTGACCCGCTCGCTGGCGCGGGAAATGGGCCAACACAATATCCACATCAACTGCATCACGCCGGGTGCGATCCAGACCGAGTCGGAGGCCAAGGTATTGACTGCGGAACAGGCGCAGGCAATGATGACCTCGCAGTGCCTGCAACGGCGGATTCTGCCGCTCGATATCGTGACGGCGGAATTTTACCCTGTGTCCTCCGCCAGTTGGCGGCCCTGCCAACCAACTGACGCCTGGCGGCTACTTCATCACCCATCCGCCATCCACGTTGAGCGTCTGGCCGGTCATTCCGTCGCTCAGTTCCGAACTCAGGAAAAGGCAGACGCGCGCGATATCGAGCGGCAGAATCCGCCGTTGCAGGCACTGCGAGGTCATCATTGCCTGCGCCTGTTCCGCAGTCAATACCTTGGCCTCCGACTCGGTCTGGATCGCACCCGGCGTGATGCAGTTGATGTGGATA
>JANYAH010000028.1 GCA_025361425.1 Candidatus Solibacter sp.
TATGAGCGGGTGCTGAACACCACGCGGACGATGCCGCGCGAGACGTATCAGCGTCTGCTGCTGGAGGAGATGCACGCGACCGAGCGCTGGGAGAACCAGCCTGCCGCGGGCTGGGATGTCTCGCGGCTGGACAGCCGCGAAATGGTGGTGACGCTGGAGGAGGCGATTCGCCGTGGGCGCATCGACGACCCCGGCACGCGCGAGCCGCTGGAAATCCTGCGCGGGCTGAGCTTGCTGGTGGGTGGCAATCGGCTGTCGCGCGCCGCCGTGGTGCTGTTTTGCAAGGAGGAGGAGCAACTGCCGGACTTCCCGCAGTTACAGCTCAAGGTGGCGCGTTTCAGGGGCGTGGATCGCGACGAGTTTCTCGACAACCGGCAGTTCCACGGCAACGCCTTTGCACTGATGCGTCGGGCGGAACGCTTCCTGATCGAATCGCTGCCCATCGCGGGGCGCATCGTGCCCGGCCGCATGGAGCGCGAAGACACGCCGCTGCTGCCGGTGGAGGCGCTGCGCGAGGCGCTGGCCAATGCCTTCGTGCATCGCGATTACGCCATCGGCGGCGGTTCGGTCGCGGTGGGGCTGTATGACGACCGTCTGGAAATCATTTCCATCGGTGAGCTGCATTTCGGCCTGACGCCGGAAGCGCTGTTCCGCGAGCATGAGTCGAAGCCGTGGAACCCGATGATCGCCCGCGCTTTCTATCGGCGCGGCATTATCGAGACCTGGGGACGCGGCACGCTGAAGATTGCCCGCCTGATGCAGGAGTATGGTCTGGAGCCGCCGACGGTGTCCTCGCGGCAGGGAGCGGTGGTCGTGACCTTCGGATTGCCGGGGAAAATGACAGGGAAAGCGACAGGGAAAGCGATAGGGAAACGACGGGGAAGCGACAGGGAAACGCCCCAGAAAACGCCGGGAGAAACGCCGGGAGAAACGCCGGGGAAAACGCCGGGAGAAACGCCGGGGAAAACGCCGGAAGCGATCTTGCAGTTGTTGATGGAGCACCCGGACATGACCTTCCCGCAATTGGCGGCGTTCATCGGTAAGTCGGAAAGTGCAATCGAGCGCGCAATCCGAAAGCTTCGCGAATCCGGGCGCCTCATACATGTTGGCCCGAACAAAGGTGGCCACTGGAAGGTCACAGAGTGAGCTCCTTCACCGAGTCCGTCGTCGAGGACGCCGCGCTCGCTTGGCTCGAAGCGCTTGGCTATTCGATACTGCATGGCCCGGATATCGCAGCGGGCATGCCGGGCGCGGAGCGCAGCGACCCGGGCTACCGCGACGTGGTGCTGGAGCAGCGAGTGCGGGATGCGCTGGCAACGCTCAATCCAGCGCTGCCGGCCGACGCACTGGAGGATGCCTTCCGCAAGCTGATGCGCAACGATGCGCCGTCGCTGGTGGAGCGCAACCGCGCGCTGCACCGCATGCTGGTGGATGGCGTGACGGTGGAGTACCGCCGCCCGGATGGTTCAATTGCCGGGGCGCAGGCGCGGGTGATCGACTTCGACACGCCGGACAACAACGACTGGCTGGCCGTCAATCAATTCACCGTGGCGGAAGGGCAGCACACGCGGCGGCCGGACGTGGTGCTGTTCGTCAATGGCCTGCCGCTGACCGTGATCGAACTCAAGAATCCGGCCGACGAGAACGCGACGGTATGGTCGGCCTTTCAGCAGCTCCAGACCTACCAGGCGCAGATTCCGGCGCTGTTCGCCAGCAACGCGGCGCTGGTGGTTTCCGACGGCGTGCAGGCGCGCATCGGCTCGCTCGGCGCGGGCCGGGAATGGTTCAAGCCCTGGCGCACGATCACCGGGCGCGGTGACGCCTCCGCCAAACTGTCCGAACTGCAAGTGGTGCTGGAGGGCGTGTTCGAGAAGCGGCGCTTCCTCGATCTGCTGCGCTACTTCGTCGTGTTCGAGGATTCCGCTGCCGATGGCGGCGGCAAGATCGTCAAGAAGATGGCGGGCTACCATCAGTTCCACGCGGTGAACGTGGCGGTGGAAGAGACCTTGCGCGCGGCCGAGGCCCAGCGGGCGACGGAAGCCCCCGGCCGCTACGAAGCAGGACGCAAGCCCGGCGGTGCCCCCGGCGACCGGCGGGTGGGCGTGGTGTGGCATACGCAGGGTTCGGGCAAGAGCCTGACCATGGCCTTCTATGCCGGCCGGGTGATCCTGCATCCGGCGATGGCCAATCCGACGATCGTGGTGCTGACCGATCGCAACGACCTCGACGACCAGCTCTTCGGCACCTTCGCGCGCTGCCGCGATCTGCTGCGCCAGCCGCCGGCGCAGGCGGCCGACCGCGCCGACCTGCGCGCGAAGCTGGCGGTCGCCTCCGGCGGCGTGGTGTTCACCACCATCCAGAAATTTTTCCCCGAGGAGCGGGGCGACCG